>JAPKEA010000593.1 GCA_028822275.1 Planktomarina sp.
CAAGCCAACCAACATGTGGGTCCTAATGCCCCATGCTGCTAGTGTCCCCAGGTTACGGGTATACACATAAACGATATTATCAGCCCAAACATGCGCCTCTGAGATCATAGCAGAAAACAAGCTGTGCAGATGACCATTGACGCTGTATCGAGTGACAGGCAGCACACCGTCCACCGTCCACCGTCCACCCTCAACACTCCTATGACCGTGTCAACCTAATCCAACCAAGCCAGATCAGTGTCTTTGTCCATTTTCCAACGGGCTGCATCGGCCAGTGTCTGCAGAGTGGCGTGGATTTATCTGTGATCTTTTAGCCATGAGCCACATCACAGCCAATGGCACTTCACTAGCCACCTTGATGCAGAGCACTGGCTCAGGTTGCTCTAGGAGACATAATTCCTTTGCCTGACAATGCGCCTGTTTACATGTTGTGTGGGCGGCATGTCTTTTTTGGGCCCCACATTCAACAATCTTGGCAATACAGCTTCAGAATCTGCAAATCGAACTTTACACAAATTGCAACTTTTCAAATTATAAAGTTAAATTAGAGTCAAGATACGTCCTTCCGCACTTTGGAGGTTGGTGTTATCTTAGAAATATGCGAAGTTAACCAGATGATTATGGTGAGTGTGGCTATGATTCAAGGCTTCTAAGATCGCACGCCAATATTACCGTTTCTGTACACAAAGGAGTTTATGGAATTTTGAAAACCGACAATACAATATGTGCTGATGGCTTTGAAAGGTCTTTAGAAAAAGATCTCGAATATCTGCAGAAAGTGTTTGGCGCGGGAAAATTTCAGGATGTTTTAGATAAGGGCAATATATTAGTAAGGCGTCATTTAAACTCCGCGGCTCTGTTTAATATCTTAGGATCAGCTTTCCTAGAGCTTGGTAATACCAACGACGCTAAGGCACAATTTCAAAGAGCACTGTCGGTTGATCCAAACTTTCCGAAGGCTTTATACAATATGGGTATTCTCTGCCAATTTGAAAATAATTTGAATGGTTCATTGGCTTGGTGGAGATCACTTATTAAACTAGAGCCAGCCTTTGTTGAGGTGCACAATAGCGTGGGTCACGTTTTATTGGAGCTGGGAAATCCTACAGAAGCACTCAAATGCTTTCAGAGAACAATAGAAGCCAATAATGATGATGCGTCTGCCCACAAAAAAATTGGTGATATATTGAGGAGCACCGGTGATTTTGATGGTGCTATAAAAAGTTATCAAAAAGCAGTTTTTATTTCGCCACATTTTGCAGAAGCTTACAATAATCTTGGAAATATACTGACCGAAATTGGTGAAATAAAACTTGCCGTAAACGCCTGTCAGGAAGCAGTCTTTATTAATAGTGATTGTTATGAAGCTCAAAATAATCTTGGGAATGCATTATTAGAGTTGCAGGATTTTGATGGTGCTCTTGCGTGTTATTTAAAGGCATCTGAACTGCGTCCAACTTTTGCAGCACCTATAATTAATTTAGGTTTAGTGATGATTCAAAAAGGGGAACTAAACGATGCAATTAATTTTTTTCAAAAAGCGATCCTGATCGAACCCACCAATGTGACGGCATATACCAATATAGGCTTAACTTTTATTAAACTCTCCGACGGAGAAATTTACCTAGAGAATGAAGAAAACCAACCTGGAAGTCGCTGTACATCTCACAACTTTTTTAAACAATCTGCCATATCGTTTTTTCAAAAAGCATTAGAAATTGAGCCTGAATTGCCTGAGGTCAAGCATCTGCTAGCAGCTATATCAAACTTAAACACTAGTCGTGCCCCAGAGCAATATGTCGAAGGTCTTTTTGATGGCTATGCGAGACAATTTGAGGATTCAC
>JAPKEA010000148.1 GCA_028822275.1 Planktomarina sp.
GCGGATCCTCATATTGTACGTAAGATAATTGAGGGCCGAGAGGAGGATATTCGGCCCTGTGTCGGAGCGACTTATTGTTTAGATCGCATTTATCAAGCAGGTGAAGCCCTATGCATTCATAATGCTGCGACAGGACGTGAAAGCACGATGCCGCACGTGATATCCCCAGCACCTATGCGAAAGAAAATTGTAATTATTGGTGCAGGTCCTGGTGGACTGGAGGCTGCTCGCGTGGCGTCGGAACGTGGGCATGATGTAACGGTTCTGGAAGCTGCTAACGACGCTGGGGGGCAAGTTAAGTTGACTGCGAAATCCCCAAGGCGGCGAGAGATGATGTCAATCATCGACTGGCGAATGCGGCAATGTGAAAAGAATGGAGTAGTATTTCAATTCAATACTTATGCGGAACGTGATGATGTTATGGCCTTAAGTCCTGACGTTGTGATCGTTGCCACGGGTGGCATTCCAATGATGCAATTGTTTGAGAGCAAACAAGATCAGGCACATATTGTAAGTACTTGGGACATTATTTCTGGTGAGATTATACCCGCAGACCATATTTTAATTTATGATGAAAGTGGAGATCATCCTGGTTTGCAAGCCGCCGAGATTGCAGCTCAATCTGGCTCCAAAGTTGAGATAATGACGCCTGATCGAACATTTGCGCCCGAAGTTATGGCAATGAACCTTGTGCCCTATATGCGGGCTCTGCAGGATAAAGATGTGACGTTCACTGTGGCGCGTAGACTTCAAGATGTCAGCTTGGATGGCAATAAACTGTTAGCGAAGATTGGAACGGATTACAGTGGCCACGTAACCGAAAAGCGTTATGATCAAGTTGTGTTGAATTATGGAACACAACCTCTTGATGAATTGTACTTTGATCTCAAAACCTTTTCCAAAAATAAGGGTGTGGTAGACTATGACGCTCTTATTTCTGGGGAGATGCAAACTGGTTTGCGCAACCCTGAAGGGAATTTTGATGTTTACCGAATTGGAGATGCGGTCTCATCACGTAATACTCACGCCGCGATTTATGATGCATTGCGATTGTTAAAGGATATTTAATCATAGCTGATGCGCTCAAGGAGTTGTGTCAGCAGTGATTCATATTGAGAAATCCACTCAGTGCCAATTGCTATAATTGCGAATACGGCCCACTCTACTCTCCAGCTGAAAAGGCTGGCAAGCGCTGTAATTTAGAAGATAATCTAAGTGAGGTTCTTCGTAAATTGGAAGCAGCAAAAATTGCAAATGCACAACTCAATTCGGTCGCGAGTCTGTCATCTCATCCAATTTTACGCAACGTCCAGGCAGTTTGGGGTGGGCAAAAGATCGACATGGCAGCCTTACCTGTTCAAACAGATTTTAATTGTTCAACGGAAGTTCCTGATTTAGATCAGCACGGCCCAGCCTTACGCGCTGAGTTTAAAGTTAGATCCTGAAAGAAAGATGACGAATGACTTTACCTATCATTACAGATTTTCCCATTGACCGTAATATATTGGATCCGCAAGATTGGACGTTTCCGGTTCCAATCATTTACGGTCCAGGCCGCCTGGCTGAGGTTGGCCAACGCTGTCTTGAAATGGGCGTACGGCTGCCGTTGATAGTAACAGACAGTGGAAGTAAAAGTTTGCCGTTTGTTGCGCGGTTGCAAAGCTTTCTTACTGACGCGGGATGCGGATCTGATGTGTTTGCAGGTATTTCCCCCAATCCAAGAGAGGATGAAATAGCAAGCGGTCGCTCAGTTTTTAGTGCGGGAGGTCATGACGCAATCATTGCGATTGGGGGTGGTAGTGCAATGGATGGAGGAAAGTTGATCTGTCTCACTGCTAGGAATGACAATGATATATGGGATTTTGAATATAGTTTGCCTGCTCCAATTATTGAACCAAACCAAAAATTTCCTAAACTTATTACGATTCCAACAACGGCAGGAACTGGCGCCGAGACTGAAAGTACAGCAATGGTGACTGACGTTCAAAAAGGCATGAAATTTTGTGTTTGGCATCCTGATTTAAAACCGGCACTTGCAGTGTTGGACCCTGAGCTAACTATTGGGTTGCCAAAAAATCTAACCGCTTGGACAGGAGCGGACGCGTTAACCCATGCAATTGAAGCCTATCTTGTACCCGATTTTAATCCGCTGTGTGATGGTTTGGCTCTGGAGGGCTTGGCACTGGTTGCGAGGTGGCTGCCAATTGCGGTGCGTGAGCCTGAAAATATGCAGGCACGTGGGGGTATGTTGGTTGGGTCGTGTCTTGCCGGCATTGCGTTTCTCAAGGGGCTTGGACTAGTCCACTCCATCTCGCACATGATTGGAGCAGAATATGACACTCAACATGGCCTAACTAATGCGATCGTCTTACCGGTTGTGTTGCGGTTTAATTTACCGGGACAGTCGGCGAAGGTTCTGCGAATGGCGCAGGCTATGGGTCTCCAGACCCTATCGGAAAAAGCCTTAATTGGACACGTAGAACATATTCTAGATGAAATAAAAATTCCAAGGGCTCTGAGTGAAATTGGGGTACCTTTCGAGTGTGCTCAGCGCATTGCAGAAAAAGCAATTCAAGATAGTGCTACTGAGACCAACCCACGCCGAGCAAATGTCCTAGAAATTAGGCAGCTCACTGAAGCTGCAATAACGCATGCGCGTTAAAACAGGAGCGACTTAAAATGGAAAATTTAAAAAATTTCTATATTGATGGAAAGTGGGTAAAACCAACTTCGCAGATTACATTTCCAGTATTAAACCCCGCAACTGAAGCGCAGATTGGTACAATTATTTTGGGAAATACTGCTGATGTTGATCTGGCAGTGGTGGCTGCAAATAACGCCTTTGAAACCTATTCGCAAACCAATAAATCTGAGCGCTTATCTCTGCTGGCCAAACTACTTAAGGCCACAGATGATCGTTTTGAAGATTTGGCGCAGGCAATGAGTAAGGAAATGGGGGCTCCAATTTCAATGTCTAGAGCGGCGCAAGCCGATGCAGCTGTTGGGCATTTGCGCGGTTTCATTGATGCATTGAAGGACCTAGAAGAGCGAGAAGTACTCAGGTCAGGGGATATTAAATTACAAGAACCAATTGGAGTGTGTGGGCTTATTACTCCGTGGAATTGGCCAATGAACCAAATTGCACTTAAAGTCATCCCTGCTTTGGCAACTGGTTGCTGCTGTGTTCTGAAGCCATCTGAGCACACACCTATTTCCGCGATGATTTATGCGGAAATTATTCATGAAGCTGGTTATCCTGCAGGAGTTTTCAATTTGGTCCACGGAGATGGCCTAACGGTTGGTGCGGCGATGTCTTGTCATCCAAACATTCAAATGATGTCGTTTACAGGATCTACCCGTGCGGGAACGGCTGTGACCCGTGATGCCGCCGAAACGGTCAAGCGAGTAACTCTAGAGTTGGGTGGCAAATCCCCCAATTTGGTTTTTGCCGACTGTGATCTTGAGGCGCAGGTGACTGCGTCCGTGGCTGAATGTATGTATAATACTGGTCAATCCTGTGACGCGCCTACGCGCCTTTTGGTTGAGAGAACCTGCTATGATCAAGTACTGGAAATTGCGAAACGGGCTGCTGAGGCAACTAAAGTTGGGGATCCGACGCAAGAAGGAGTTCATATTGGCCCGTTGTTTGACCGCATCCAATTCGATCGAGTTCAGAGCATGATTTCTATTGGAATAAAAGAAGGTGCTACACTCTTGTCTGGTGGTCTTGGCAAGCCTGAAGGTATTGACGCGGGATGGTTTGTGAAGCCTACAGTTTTTGCCGACGTTTCTAACATGATGCGTATATCGCGAGAAGAAATTTTCGGTCCTGTTCTGGTGATTATTCCATTTGAGGATGAGTCTGATGCCATCCGTATTGCTAATGATACGCCCTATGGCCTTGCTGCATATGTGCAAAGGAGTGATCAAGACAAAGCTGAGCGAGTGGCTAGCCGTCTTCGTGCTGGTGCAGTGCATGTTAATGGAGGGGGATTTAACTATGGATCTCCTTTTGGTGGGTACAAGCAGTCTGGCAATGGGCGTGAAGGCGGATTGATGGGCCTTGAGGATTACTTGGAAACGAAAACTCTACATGGACTATCCTAAAGGTCACAAGATTCAGCTTTTTAAGCACGCAACCGAGCGAAAATAGTTATTGTGGGATTATTTTAATTTTATTGTTAAAGACTTGAAAGATAAATTATTAAAAGATTGAAGCGTAGAAAAAGATTAAATATTTAGGTCTTAATAACGGAGTGCACCATGGAATGTTGTGGACCGGGCTATTCCAGCCCTGCGGATGCAGTGAAAGCGCCGCGAGAAAAACTTCTTTATACTATCGCAATTTATACCGGTACGGGCATTCAAAAACCAGATTATCTGGCTACTGTGGATGTGGATCCAGACAGCTCCACATATTCGCAGGTCATTCATCGCCTCGAGATGCCAGGCATTGGAGATGAATTGCATCACATGGGCTGGAACGCGTGCTCATCATGTTTTGATGACACAAGCATGGCCCGCAAGTACCTGCTGCTGCCCGGTGTCCGTTCGAACAATATTCATATTATTGATACTGCGACTGACCCACGCGCTCCGCGCCTGCACAAAGTTGTCGATGGAAGTGAAATTAAATCTAAGACAAACCTATCTGGCCCTCACACAGTGCATTGTCTTGGGTCTGAGATTATTATCTCGATGTTGGGCGATGCAAAGGGTGAAGCACCAGGGGGTTACCTCTATCTCAACAAAGATTTTGAAATTTTGGGACGCTGGGAAAACTCAATGGGTGACATTAAGTTTGGATATGATTTTTGGTATCAACCGCGCCACAATGTAATGGTTTCATCTGAATGGGCCGCGCCAAATACGTTTATGCCAGGCTTTGATCTGGAAGAGGTTGGGCATCTTAAATATGGCCGTGAACTTCATTTTTGGGACTTCGAAAAGAAAGTCCCAATCGAAACGATGTACCTTGGAGAAGACGGCCTTTTGCCCCTCGAGGTGAAGTTCCATCATGACCCTGACAGCACCCATGGTTTTTGTGGAGCGGCACTTAGCTCGAATGTAATACACTGGTGGAAAGACAATTCTGAAAAATGGCAATGGGAAAAAATTATTGATGTCGAAAATGAACCGCACCCAGAATGGCCTATCCCTGTTCCTGGTGTAATGTCGGCAATTCTAGTGTCGATGGACGATAAATACCTTTATCTCAATAATTGGTTACATGGCGATATGCGCCAGTACGACATATCTGACCCGCATAACCCCGTGCTTACTGGACAGGTTTGGATGGGTGGCTTGTTGGGCAAGGCTCCTGAAGTGAACGGCATAAAAGTGGCAGGTGGGCCACAAATGTTTCAGCTCTCTCTTGATGGGAAACGCTTGTATGTCACAACCAGCCTGTTCAGCACATGGGATAATCAGTTCTATCCTGAAATCCGAGAACAAGGGGGTATCATGATTATGATTGATTGTGATCCTGTAAGTGGTGGAATGACAATCAGTCCAGACTTTATTGTCGATTTCGGCCAAGAGCCGAATGGACCAAGCCGCTGCCACGAGGCGCGCTACCCTGGTGGGGATTGCACAAGTGATATTTGGTTGTGATGGCCTACACCGTTACAATATCTAATCGAGACAACGCTCGATACCAAGTAGATGGAAAACGATCATTGTTGGATAGTCTGCGTGATAGGGGTGTGGATTTGCCTTATGGATGTAAGTACGGTGGCTGCATCACCTGTGCCGCTAAATTGATTGTGGGTGATGTAGATCAACGTCGTCAAGTTGCGCTTAACAACCGACAAATAAACGATGGCTATGTTATATTGTGCGTTGCACGTCCCACCACAGATATCACTATCGAAATTGGTGTCGAGAGCCATGACAAACTGTATCGTAACCCATTTCTTGATCCACTAAAACCTTACGAACTAAAGGCAGATATTGCTGCGCCAAAGGAAGCCTAAAGATGGACCACACTCAACCATATTCAGACGTCTACCTGCAAGGTATCTTAAAGTCAGTTAACTCGATAGCGATGGTTGGAGCCAGTCCTGATAAAACGAAGTTCAGCTACGGTGTGCTGCGTGTTTTGAATGAAACAGGATATGATATGATTCCAGTAAATCCGCGTCCTGGACTTAACGAAATCCGAGGAATGAAAGTTTTTCCGAGCCTTTCATCGATTGACCGATCTGTCGATATGGTTGAGGTTTTTCGGCGCCCTGAAGATCTCATGGGCATTACTCAGGAAGCGATTGCTATTGGTGCAAAAGTTCTCTGGGGACAAATAGGAGTAGTCGATCACGATGCTGCCAAATTAGCTGAGGACGCAGGACTGCAGGTGGTTATGGACCGTTGCCCAAAAATTGAGCTTTTCAGACCGTTTTGGAAGCCAAAACTGCACTTGGGCATTTGATGCGCTATCAAGTAATTATCCAATGAGATTGATAGAGTAGCTGCATTCAAGGTGGTATATATTTTGGAATATTTTTTTGTTCGGCCTACGCTAAAACTATATATGTTTGACCAAAACAAGTCCAAGAGTTGTTTCTTGGGTCATAGTTTGCCAGATATCCTTTGACTATTTCGAGTACGCTTTTTTGAGAG
>JAPKEA010000594.1 GCA_028822275.1 Planktomarina sp.
CTGTGGCGCAAGCTGGTAGCCTCACAATTGCGGCACAGGTTCTTAAAATCGACCCCGCCACGGTCAGCCGTCGAATTTTCCGATTAGAGACGGCGCATGCTACGCCGTTGTTTCTAAAATCGCCTAAGGGCTACGAGCTGAATGAAGCTGGGCACGGTTTGGTGGCCCATGTTGATGCGGCGCAGTCGTCTCTGAATGCAGGGCTAGGGGCATTGCGTGGCGGTGGTGAGGGCCTGAGTGGCCAAATTCGAATTGGCGCTCCTGATGGCTGTGCCAACTTTTTGTTGCCGCAGGTCTGTGAAAAAATTACTAAGGATTACCCAGATCTAGATATTCAAATAGTTGCTCTGCCAAGGGTGTTTAACCTAACACGGCGCGAGGCAGATATGGCAATTGGTGTCAGCCAGCCCACAGCTGGGCGTCTGATTGTTCAAAAAATTGCTGACTACCGATTGCATTTGGCCTCCTCGGTAGTGCTTTGGGATAAATTTAAAGAACCAAAGGCCCTCAGTGATTTGCGAGGATTGCCTATGGTGGGCTATGTGCAAGATATGATTTTTGATAAAGAGTTGGATTATCTAGAGCCGTTGGGATTACAGCGGGTGCACCTGGCGTCAAATTCAATCTCTGTTCAGATGAACCTGCTGCGTCAAGGGGCAGGGGTGGGTATCGTTCATGATTTTGCACTGCCGTTTGCCCCTGAGTTGCGACGTATTTTGACGGAGCAGCTGACGTTGAAGCGTAGTTTCTTTCTTATACGCTCTGCGGGTGACCGGCGAAATAGGAGGCTCAACCTATTTGCGGAGGTACTTTTATCTGGGGTTCGTGCAGAAATATTACGACTTGAGGCTTTGGCTTAGGCGACAGAACTAGCTTATTTTAGGGTTAGCGTTACCACCGGCTTGCAATTCTGGTGAAATGTGGCTTGTTAGCATTACGAAAACGGAGAACACTAGATGCGTATAGGCCTTTACCCCGGAACATTTGATCCTATCACCTTAGGTCATATTGATATCATTCGACGTGGCTGTGCTCTTGTGGATCGTTTGGTGATCGGTGTGGCTATTAATCGGGATAAGGGGCCATTGTTTGACTTGGATGAGCGCGTAGCTATGATCAAAATGCAAGCGCGTCGGTTAAACGCAGAGACTGGTACTGAGATAGTTGTGCACCCCTTCGAGAACCTCTTGATTGATTGTGCTCGAGATGTAGGAGCTAGTATTATTTTGCGCGGCTTGCGAGCCGTAGCAGATTTTGAATATGAGTATCAGATGGTAGGCATGAACCGCCAGCTCGATGCAAGTATCGAAACTGTGTTTCTTATGGCTGAAGCTCAACATCAAGCAATTGCTTCCAAGCTGGTCAAGGAGATTTGCCGCTTGAGCGGGGATGTATCGAAGTTTGTAACCCCCGAGGTTGAGGCGGCTTTGAAGAACCGCCTTCATGTTGAGGCTCGTTAAAGGCAGAACGCTTATATCAATTTGCCCATGGCAACTGCTGTGTCTGCCATTCGGTTTGAGAAAGCCCACTCATTGTCGTACCAAGACAAAACTCGCACCATATCGCCACCCATTATTAAGGTCTGATCGGCATGAAAAACCGATGAATGGGGATCGTGGTTGAAATCAGAGGAAACTAATGGTGCGTCAATTACGTCTAACACCCCTTTTAATGGCCCCACTGCTGCGGCCTGCATCATTGCAGTGATTTCTGCAATATCTGTATGGCGGCCTGCTTCAAAAGTTAGATCTACGGCGGATACATTTGGTGTTGGCACTCGCAGTGCTACACCGTCCAGTTTCCCGTTTAGCTCGGGAAGCACCAAACCTACAGCTTTGG
>JAPKEA010000149.1 GCA_028822275.1 Planktomarina sp.
CAACTTTATGCGCTCGAATAAGGAGGCGTTATAGGGTGTTTAATTTTTCGTTATTTTGGCATTTATACAAAAAATTTTGATGCTGGATAACATTCGAACATGACAACGACAACCGATATCAGTCCTGCCATGTAACTGCAAAGTGCCTGTCCAATGGCGAGCATGTAGTACTTGAATATAGCTAAATAGTTACGACTGAGAACAGGCATATAGCGAAGCAGTTTAAAGAATTAAGTAGATGGAGGTCATAGTCAATGCATCTAACACTTAAGGAAGAGGAACGTATCCTGCTCTGGAGCGCGGCAGAAATGTCGCGACGCCGTTTAGAAAAAGGCCTCAAACTAAACTATCCCGAATCTGTCGCTGTTATATGTGATGAAATTCAAGAACGCGCCCGGGAAGGATGTATACCTATGCTCACTGACATGATGGAATATGGTGCAACTATTCTAAAGCGCGAGCATGTAATGGAAAGTGTCCCGGAGATGATGAGAATTGTACAGGTCGAAGCTTTGTTTCCTGATGGAACAAAGCTTGTAACCGTTATGAACCCTATTCGAGATTGATCAAATTTTGGCGATTATAAATATCAGATATAAGGAGACCTCAAATGTCAGATAAAAAATGGAGCCGGCCACCAGTTCCTAAGTCTATAGTTCCAAGTGAAGCTTTTGAGGTAGGTGACCCTAATATTTGTGGGCGCATAGAATTTGCCGATGGGGAAATTGAAATCAATGCTGGTCGCCGAACAATTAAGCTGATCCTGGTTAATACGGGTGATCGCCCCATTCAAATCGGTGCTCATTATCATATGGCTGAATGCAACAAGGCAATGTCATTTGACCGTGAGGCTGCTTTTGGCATGCGTCTGGATATCGCCAGTGGTACTGCTGTGCGGTTTGAACCTGGCCAGAGTCGAAAGGTTCAATTGACTACATATGCTGGACGAGAAGTTGCGTATGGCATGAATAACATGACCAACGGTACCGTTCGTTCTGATATTATCAAAAAGCGGACCATGAGAAAACTGCGTGAAGAAGGGTTTTGCTTTGAGGGTGATTTGTACCCAGTCAATATTCCTGCAGATGAGAAGTTTGCTAAGTAAATCAACGCAAAAATTTAGGGATCATTAAAATGAGTGTCAATATTCCACGTCCTGAATATGCGGCCCAATACGGTCCGACTACTGGTGATAAAGTCCATTTGGCAGATACTGGCCTGGTTGCTGAAATCGAGCATGACTACACTACTTATGGTGACGAAATGGTCTTTGGCGGAGGTAAAACTATCCGCGACGGTATGGGCCAAGCTTCTAAGTGGAAGCAAAGTGATGGAGCATTGGACATGGTTATTACCAATGCCATAATTATTGACCCCGTTCTTGGAATTGTTAAGGGCGACATCGGTGTCCGAGATGGACTAATCGTTGGTGTGGGTAAATCTGGTAATCCAGACACCATGAATATCACTCCAGGTCTGATCGTGTCGCCTAATACCGATATTCTTTCAGTTGAAGGTATGATCTGCACACCTGGATTTGTGGACATTCATCCACACTTTGATTCTTGGCAACAGTTGGAAGAGTATCAAAGCGCCGGTTTCACCACGGTTATTGGTGGTGGTTCAGGCCCTAAAACTGTTGGTATTGAGTGTCCGGGTGTTTTCAACCTGCACCGGATGCTGGAAGCCATGGCGGATATGCCACTAAACTTTGGTAATTTTGGCAAAGGTAATGCTGCAACCGATGGCTCGCTTATCGAACAGATTCTTGCTGGAGCTACTGGTTTGAAAATCCATGAGGACTGGTCATCGTCCCCTGCGGCTATTGAAACCACTATGAAATTGGCTGATGAGTATGATTTTCAAGTCCAAATTCACGCTGATACACTGAACGAAACTGGCTACTACGAAGATACAGTAGCTGCGATCAATGGCCGTGTTATGCATATTTATCATAGTGAAGGAGCCGGTGGTGGCAACGCGCCGGACATGATGCGTTGTGTTGGCGAACCCAACTTGTTGCCAAGCTCAACAAATCCGACCAACCCTTTCTCTATCAACACCTATGATGAAGAAATTGATATGTTGATTACGTGTCACAACCTGAACAAGGAAGTGCCCACAGATATCGCCTTTATCCAGGGTCGTGCTCGAGCGGAAACAATGCGTGCAGAAGATGTTCTGCATGATATTGGTGCTATCAGTATGATTGGTTCAGATAGCCAGGGTGTTGGCCGTGCCGCGGAAAGTGCTCAACGTTCTTTCCAACTTGCATCAGTAAATAAAGTTCGTTTTGGTCGTCTCCCAGAGGATGGAGAAAATAATGATAACTTCCGGATTAAGCGTTACCTTTCAAAGATAACCATGGCTCCTGCGACTTGTATGGGTGTTGATAAATATGTCGGTTCTATTGAGCCTGGAAAATTAGCTGATTTAGTATTTTGGCGTCCTGACCACTTTATTGCCAAACCTGAAACAACATTGAAGGGTGGCTTTATATCCCATGCAGTTATGGGTGATCCTTCCGGGTCTTTGATGACTTGCCAGCCACTTAAATATCGGCCGCAGTATGGCTCACATGGTGCAAATCCAAGCAAGCTAAGTTATTCCTTTGTAACCAAGGCAGCCATAGATAATGGTTTGGAAAATAAATTACAAACACACCAAAAACTTATGCCGGTTTCTGGCACTCGTACGATTTCCAAACGAGACTTACTTCATAACAGCACTATGCCTAATATAGAAATCGATCCTGAGACATACAGCGTTTATGTGGACGGCAAGCGGATTACAGTGAAACCTGCAAAGACACTGCCGCTGGGTCGACTCCACTATTTCCGATAATTGAAAGGATTATTTTTTTGAGAGGGCATGATAATTAATTTATTATATTTTTGGGTTGATTAGTAAAAGTCTAATTAGCAAATCCCAGCCTATGTGCTGGCGGAAACCTAAAACAGGAACAAGATATGCAAGTGGTAACAGAAATTCTGGGCAGACTTGATGATGCTAAAAGACCATATAAAAAAATAGACAAAATTTTTCTATCCTCTGAACAAAGATCAAGTCCTCATATGGTCTGTTATTCCAGTGGGGGGCGCACAGTTAAGGTCTCTCTTGCTCGCGGTACGGAACTTAACGAAGGCGATATTCTAGGAAATGATGATGGTATCGCTATTGTTGTCTCCTGTGCTCGAGAAGATTTATTTATTATCACTCCTAGGGGTGCACCGGTTGACTGGTCGGCGATAGGATATCAGCTTGGAAACTTACACCGTCCAGTCAGATTTGCCGAAGATGCCTTGCTAACACCTAAGGATGCGATGGTTGCAGATCTACTCGATAGAATGGGTGTTTGTTACAGTGAGGAAAAACGTTCCTTCATCGGCAAGCGATATGGCTCATTCACTGGACACCATCACGATGAGTATTAAAGCCGTTATACCACTTAAAAAATCACAAAAACTGAAAGTTCTTGCAGGTGGCCTGTCCAATAGCAGAACGTCGGATCGACTGCTGTACTTGTTACAAGTTGTGAATTCTGCTTTTCCTACTGGTGCTTTTAATCACTCTTATGGCTTCGAAACATTGATTGATTCTGGTGAAATTCATGATGTTCATTCGTTTGAAAAAATTTGCAGAGACTGGGTTAGATATAGTGTAGTGTCGGGAGATGCTGCAGCTGTCGCCCATGCTCACCGTGCAACATTAGAAAATGATACAGCTGCATTAATATTTCTCGACCACATGGTAGCTGCCATTAAGTTATCTGTTGAAGTTCGCGAGGCTTCGGCAAAAACAGGGGCGGCAATGGCATCAACTGTATGGGAAGTGTTCGCTCCAGTAGGTTTTGAAGGCTATTTAAATGCCATCAAAAACAAAGATTGCGAAGGCCATCACGCAGTAACTTTTGGTGCGGCAGCGGCGGCTATGAAGGTCTCGATGTTTGATGCTGTATTGGCCTTTATCCAAGCTGCTCTTACCAATCTAGCAAGCGTAGCCTCGCGTCTGATACCGTTGGGACAGGTTGATACACAGCGGGTGATCCATAGTGCATGGGATAGTTTGGAAGAGCTTGTATCCAAAGCATGTGATACACCAATCGACTCCATCGGAACCACTACCATCGGCCTAGATATTGCCAGTATGCATCATGAGCGTCTCTACTCTCGCCTATGCATGTCATGATTCAGAAAGTTAAGTATTTATTGGGAGGGTAATAATGAGAAAACCGGTAAGAATAGGCATTGGCGGCCCTGTAGGCGCTGGAAAAACTTCATTATTGATCGGTTTGCTGCGCGCCATGCAGGATAAGTATTCAATGGCTACGGTTACCAATGATATTTATACCAAAGAAGACGCTGAATTTGTTGCAAAAAGTGGTGCTATTGATCCAGATCGGGTTATTGCTGTGGAGACTGGTGGTTGTCCTCATACAGCCATCCGCGAAGACGTGTCAATGAACACCAATGCTATTGGGCAGCTAGTAGAGCGGTTTGATGATTTGGATATAGTTTTTGTGGAAAGTGGAGGTGATAATTTGGCAGCAACATTTAGTCCTGAGTTAGTTGACAGTCATATTTATCTTATTGATGTGGCTGCTGGCGAAGAAATTCCGCGCAAAGGTGGGCCTGGCATTACTAAATCACCATTGCTAATTATTAATAAAATCGACCTTGCCCCCTATGTGGGTGTCGATTTGTCCGTCATGGATCGAGATGCTGGAAGAATGCGCCCAGATATTCCCTACATTTTTTCTAACCTTCGGACTGGAGAAGGCTTGGACGACATTGTTCAATGGATCGAAACAAATGTTCTTTTGGAAGAAAAAAACGGAGGTTCCGATGCAATCAGCCAACTTCAAGCCAATAACGCCTAATTCTGAATGGATTGTTGGAAAATATGGGCTGATGAATGTCCATTGCCAATTGCGTGGCGAAAAAACAATTATTGAGCCAAGTAACTGGCGCATTCCCATGCAGTGGCAGGGGTATCACTATCAAAATTTTGACGATCAGCCCTACATGTTGTTATTGAACAGCGGTGGCGGTTTCGTTGAGGGGGATGTTTCTCATTTGACCGTACACATGGACGATAGAACGCGGGCCCTTGTGACAACGACCGCGTCTTCAAAATTCTACAAATGTTTGGGTGGTCATAAGTCAACGGAAATTGTTGATGTGCATGTTGGTGCTGACTGTCTGTTTGAATTTTATCCAGATGAAGCCATTCCCTTCCGCAGTAGTAGGGTGGAACGCCTCAACAGGTTCGAGCTGCAATCCTCATCCCGACTTTTTGCTACTGATATGATTTCTGCAGGTCGCGTGCATTATGGTAATCCTGAGATTTTTGATTTTGATAGTATGTATTCTGAGTTTATCATTACCATTGATGGTAGGCCCGTCATAATTGATAGAATCGTGGCCAATAGCCCATCCGAAATTGCTGCCTTCCATGATCTTTGGAAAGGTTGCCATCATATGGCAACAGTTTATGCCTATGCTAATGATCTACCCAAAGGCATCGAAGACGCTGTTTCGGAACAGGTTGCAAACGTCGAAGCGGCCATTGCAGGGGCATCACGAATTGGTAATTTGATCGTAGCACGTATTTTGGCTAAAGAAACCTGGCAAGCCCATGAGGCTGTTTATAATGCCTGGCAGGTGCTGCGACCCAGCCTTGCTTATAAAGAGGCCCGTCCAATTCGTAAGTGTTAGATCCTATGCTTATTAAGTAGGCTTAACAACGGTTATTAGCAAATGGAGTTCTAACTTGCTTTCAGTATTAACTATAGGGTTTATTATTGGAATGCATCATGCCTTTGAGGCCGATCATGTTGCTGCGGTTGCTAGTATTGTTTCGCGCCGCTCGAGGTTTCCTGAAATTGTCAAACACGGTATTTCTTGGGGGCTTGGCCACACGCTGACTTTGTTGATTGTCGTTGGTGTGATTAAGATGCTAGGCAGCACAATCGAAGACCAGCTCGCAAATTTTTTTGAAATTGCCGTTGGTGTCATGCTAATGGCACTTGGTGGTAATTTGATTTTTCGTTTGTGGCAAAATAAAGCGCACTTTCATGTTCACCAACATTCTGATGGTCAGAAGTATATTCATTTACATCTGCATGATGGTGTTTCAGAAAAGTATGAGTTGGCTGTCCACGATCATGTTCATTCAAAGGGCTTGGCATTTCGACCGCTGCTAGTGGGCGCTATGCAAGGACTTGCCGGTTCGGCAGTCATTTTAGTTCTGACCGCAACTAACGTGGGCCAGGCGTCATTTAGTTTTTTATATGTGGTTAATTTTGGGCTAGGGTCCATCGCTGGCATGGCTGTTCTTTCAGGCGTAATAGCCATTCCATTATGTTACACTGCCAGCAGTCTTAAATGGGCCAACCCCGTAATTCAATTTGCATTTGGTGTAGCAACTATTGGCATTGGTGTCAGTGTTATATTCCAAAATTATATATCTCTGACGAGCATTACCTGAACACAAACTTGGTAGGTGTTTTTAAATTTAGATAGGGAGAGGAAATAATGAGTATAAATATATCTGAATTGGCGAAGGTGTTTTATGAAATTGTAAATGGGGAAGGTGAG
>JAPKEA010000150.1 GCA_028822275.1 Planktomarina sp.
ATCAGAACGCAGGACCGGACCTTTAAAATGAAACAATCTATCATTGACCTAAAGCCTGAGGAAATCAGCGATATTATTCAAATGGCTCTGTCAGACCACGTTTCTTTCAAACAGATCAACGATATTTATGGACTTAACGAACACAAGGTGAAGCGCCTAATGCGAAAAAATTTAAAGGCTGGAAGCTATAGAGCTTGGCGCAAAAGAGTACACGATTTTGGAACGCGCCGTGAGTTTTATAAATGAAAACAGTTAAAAAAGTAGACTTTCCTACTAAGATCTGTGTGACCTGTAAGCGACCCTTTAGTTGGAGGAAAAAGTGGGGGAATGTCTGGGAAGAAGTGAAGTATTGTTCAAAAAAATGTAGCGGTTCAAAATGACTATGTCCGGACAAAAAAACCTGCAAAGGCAATTATCCTGGACCCCGACCCGTGTCGAGGGTCTGTTAGGGCTGGAGCGCTTTTTTCAACATGGACTGAATTCATATGGGCAAAACCGTAATTATGATTATGGTTCGGAGGATAGATCCAATGTTTCATTGCTGTCGCCATGGATCAAGCATCGTTTAATTTCTGAGCCAGAAATATTATCAATAATCCTGCATGAATATTCTTTAAAGGAAGCTGATAAATATATCCAACAGGTCGTTTGGAGAACTTATTTTAAGGGCTGGCTGGAGCATCGCCCGTCGGTCTGGGCCTCCTATAAGATCGAGCTAGCGCGGGCCTTGGACGTGTTGGCTCAAGATGCCATTATATTAAAAACATATGAAACAGCTCTTAGTGGGCGCAGTGGAATTGATTGCTTTGACCATTGGTTGCAAGAGTTGCAAACGACAGGATATATTCACAACCATGCCAGGCTTTGGTTTGCTTCAATTTGGATATTTACGTTTAGGCTTCCCTGGCAACTTGGCGCAAATCTATTTATGTCATTGCTCTTGGATGGAGACATTGCCTCAAACACATTAAGTTGGAGGTGGGTGGCGGGCTTGCATACCCCGGGAAAATTCTATCAAGCGACGTCTGAGAATATTGCTAAATTTACTAATGAAAGATTTGCAAAAACGCATGGCTTGACAGTTAAGGCAACATCTCTGGAAGAGACGATGGCACATCCGCTGACACCCCTAAAATTTGCACCCTTGGAGGTCAATGATGACTACTTATTGTTAGTAACCGAAGATGACTGCAGCCCGGAAGTCTATATTGATAGTGCGCCGGCAGTAACACTCGGCTTACTTGTGTCGTCGGATAAAGGTTTTTTGAAGCAAAGTAGTGGGGTGAGAGGTTTCTCCCAAGGTGCTGTTCAGGATGCGGTTGAAAGAACACGATTGGGCGGGGTCGTTTTACAAGTTGACGATTGGCTTGAGCCTGTGCTCACAGCTGCAGGAGATAACCGGTTAAAGACGGTGGTTACTCCTTATGCGCCTGTTGGCCCAATCGCTGACCATCTAGACCTGCTTGAAGCCGCCTTAGCGCCTCATGGTATTGAACTCCTCCAAGTTAGGAGAGGATATGATACTAATTCCTGGCCATACGCCACAAAAGGTTTTTTTGCATTTAAAAAGAACCTCCCAATCATTTTGGGCTCGTTGTAAATGGGTTTGATTAGTTTGAGGTATGGGTTAATTTAAAGGCTGTGTTTAAACGTTTGGTTCTTTAATATTGGGTCTATGATTAAAGTTTCTTTATTTTTAGTTTTCCCCGCAGGATAATTCCTCTATAGATGGCCGCTAGGCACTCGGCTTGTGTAGAACTGCCATTGATGTTTGATCGGGTGTTTTTTATGATGTGTCTTCTATACCCAATACACACTTAAGCGTTTTGGGGCTACTTGGGGTTATACTTTTGAAAGCTGAAGAAATAGTGTTGAGTGTTTCTGGCCTTGCCAAAAGTTTTGGTGGGCTCCAGGCAGTGCGCGGTGTAGATTTTGATGTTGAAAAAGGCGCAATAGTTGGGCTGATTGGCCCTAATGGCGCTGGTAAGACAACAACTTTCAACATGATTGCGGGTGAGCTGTCGCCAACGGCAGGAAAAATTAATTTGCTTGGAGAAGATATAACTGGGCAAAGATCGGACCTTCTTTACCATAAAGGTCTTATGCGAACATTTCAATTGAGTCACGAATATGCGCGTATGACATCGCTTGAAAACTTAGCTGTCGCGGCGCCTAGTCAAATAGGCGAGGGTATCTTTTCAAGCTGGTTCGCCGGGCGTAGAGTCAGAAAACGGGAAGCTGCGGTGATAGAGCTAGCCCGCGATACCTTAGAGTTCCTTGGACTAACACACGTTGGTGAAGAACTTGCTGGTAATTTGTCTGGAGGCCAAAAAAAATTACTTGAAATTGGCCGCACGATGATGAACGATAGTAAAGTGGTCCTTTTGGACGAACCTGGCGCGGGTGTGAACCCCACATTGATGCTAAAAGTTGCAGAAATGATTGAACAGCTGAATGAAGAGCGCGGTTATACGTTCTGTATTATAGAGCATGACATGGATATGATAGCGCGTCTTTGTGGTAAAGTAGTTGTTTTGGCTGAAGGCCAAGTATTAATGCAGGGCTCGATGGACGAAGTGCGCAACGACGAGCGTGTGATTGATGCCTATTTTGGGGGAGAAATTGCATGATAAATCCAATTTTATCCTTGAATAATCTTAGAGCGGGTTACGGCCAGACTGAAATCCTGCATGATTTATCAATGCATGTTAATCCAAACGAAATTGTGGCTGTTATAGGTCCTAATGGTGCCGGTAAATCCACTGCAATAAAATCAGTTTTGGGATTGCTCAATATCTCAGAAGGAGAAGTTAAACTTCACGGAAAAGATATTACAAATACTCCGGCTGCAAAAGTGGTTGAGCTAGGAATTTCCTATGTTCCGCAAACTAATAATGTTTTTGTTAATCTTAGTGTAGAAGAAAACCTTGAGATGGGGGCTTGGACGCGTCCAATTGGTATTTCTGAACGCCTTGATGAAATGTACGCTCTTTTCCCAGATCTCGCAGAGAAGCGGAGCCAAACAGCTGGTTCATTGTCTGGTGGACAGCGCCAAATGCTTGCAATGGCAAAAGCTTTGATGGTCGATGCTCGAATATTGTTGCTTGACGAGCCAACTGCAGGTCTTTCGCCAAAATACCGTGGTGAGATTTTTGGAACAATCCAAAAAATTAAAAAAACAGGTGTGCCGATTTTAATTGTTGAGCAAAATGCAAAGCAAGCCCTTGCCGTTTCTGACAGGGGTTATGTTTTAGTCGATGGTGTGAATAGACATACGGGAAAGGGCTCTGATTTGCTTGCGGACCGTGAGATTGCTCGAATGTTCTTGGGTGGGGGGCACTAAGATGTGGAACTCCTTTGGCTTTGAGTTTGTTAACTTTTATTTCATTCCTGGATTAGTTTTGGGTTGTATTTACGCGCTTGGAGCTATTGGGATAACGCTGACATTTAGCATCCTGCGTTTTGCCAATTTTGCGCACGGCGAAACTATGATGACAGGCGCCTATCTTACATGGACCGTCATGGCTATTTGTTCCGGTATCCTTGGTATAAGTGTACACCCATTATTGGCAGCAGTGCCCGCAACCTTGTTGGTAGTCTTGTTGTTTTTAGTGACAGACCGGTATTTTTATAAACCGTTCCGTAAGGCAGATACAATCAAAGTTGTGATGGCTAGCTTTGGCATGATGCTTATTATCCGTTCGTCGGTGCAAGTGATTTGGGGTCCAAATCAATTGACTTTTATACCTGGCATAGCAAAGCCAAACCCTACTTTAATGGACTGGAGCAAATCTGTAGATTTGCTTCTACTAATACCAAATAAACATTTATTTATATTTGCAGGTACAATCGTATTTGTGATGGCTTTAAGTTACCTTTTGAACCGTACCCGCATCGGCAAAGCAATGCGCGCTGTGTCGGACAGCCCTGATCTGGCACATGTGACAGGGATTGATGTTGATCAAGTTATAAGAGCTACGTGGATTGTTGGGGGGTGTTGTGCCATGGCGGCTGGCGTTTTTCTTGCAATGGACATCCAAATGCTTGAAACAACAATGGGCTTCCGGATGCTCTTACCGATGTTCGCAGCTGCAATATTGGGTGGTATAGGAAAGCCCTATGGCGCCGTCTTTGGAGGTTTGGTAATTGGCTTGGCAGAAGAGCTTTCAGCCTATCCATGGCTTGGCGACGGTCCATTGTTAAGTCCTGGTTATAAAACTGGAGTAGCCTTTGCCATTATGGTAGTCATGTTGATTGTCCGCCCGCAAGGCTTGTTCAAGGGGAGGTCATTCTGATGGATGCTGGAATTCTACTCTATGTACTCTCGTTGCTGACAGTTGGTGGTATTTATGCAATCTTTGCACTTGGACTCAACGTTCAGTGGGGCTTTGCAGGCCTTTTTAATGTAGGTATCGTTGGATTTGCTGCTGTTGGCGCTTACACTTACGCTTTATTGACGACAGCTGGTAGTAAATATCACATAGGTGGTTTTGGGTTCCCACTACCTATAGGAATGGTTACTGCGATGATAACCGCGGCACTAGTTGCTGCTTTGATAGGGTTCATCTGCATTCGATTACGATCGGACTATCTTGCTATTGCAACAATTGGCATTGCTGAGATTATTAAACTGATTTTAAAAAATGAATCTCATATTACAAACGGCCCACGGGGCATTAATAAAATCCCACGGTTTTGGGAACACTTCTCCGAAGAGCGTTTTTATTCAAGCTGGCCTTTAAGCTGGTTTGGAGCACCCGAAAAGTGGGAAGCATTTTTTGATAATTTATATAATTGGTGGTGGCAGCCTTTCTTTGCTTTTACAGTTTTGTTGGTGATGTATGTGATATACCGTATGCTTGAGCGTGCTCGCCTCGCGCCATGGGGTCGTATGATGACTGCCATTCGTGAAAATGAACCTGCAGCACGCGCTGCCGGTAAGAACGTGACTGCGCGCCGTATTGAAGCCTTTGTCATTGGCGCCGCCATTATGGGGCTTGCCGGTGCATTGTTCGCGCAGCACTTACGTCTTATCGAACCAACCAATACCTTTGATCCGGCAAAGGTCACTTTCTTGGTTTGGGTGATGCTCATTTTAGGTGGTTCTGGCAACAATCGGGGCGCTATGTTAGGTGCATTTTTGATCTGGACAATTTGGTCTGCCAGTGAGTTGGTAATCACTGGAATTATTGATATGCTTATCTATGTGTTTGATGGAGTTGATATGGGATCTCTGCGAACGCGGGCAGGTTTCTTACGTATGATGTTGATTGGCCTGCTATTGCAGGTAATATTACAGAAATTCCCAAGAGGGATTTTGCCGGAGGTGCGACCTGCGTCACCAGACGGCATTAAAAAGACAAAAGCAGGATAACTGGGAGAAGACCTATGAAAAGAACTATCTTTACTACCGCAGCAGCTATGTTGTGTTCCACAGCCGTAATGGCAGATGTTAATGTCGGCAACCCAATGGCTTTGACTGGTCCGATTCCGGACTTGGTTGCACCAATGGCTCAAGCAATTGACTTGGCTGCGGCTCACGTGAACGCACAGGGCGGCATGTTCGCTGCTGGCGAAGCGTACAACATTATCCGTGCTGACAGTGCGTGTGATCCAGTAGCTGCTGTTGATGCGGTTACTAAATTGATCAACGTGAACTCTGTTTCAGCCATTCTTGGCCCAGTCTGTTCCGGCTCAACAATCGCTCAGGCTGAATCGGTATCTTTTCCAGCTGGCGTAACAACATTGTCCGTATCTGCATCTTCACCTGCAATTTCTGAAATGGAAGATGGTACTGACCTGATGTTCCGTACTGCAGCATCAGATGCTTACCAAGGTGTTGCTTTGGCTAACCTAGCTATGGAGCAGGGTATTACAGAGATTGCCGTTTCTTGGGCAAATGACGACTATAATGCAGCAATTGCTGCTGTTTTCTCCGCTGCATTCACAGCTGCTGGCGGTACAGTTACAGCAAATGAAGCGCATGAGCCAAGCAAAGCGTCCTACCGTTCAGAAGTTGCAACTTTGGGTAGCACTTCAGACAACCTTGCACTTTTTGCGTATTATGGGTCCGGCGGTATCACTTTGATGCGCAACGCGTTGGAAACTTCTGCGTTTGATACATTTATCGGTGCAGATGGCATGTTGTCTGACGAAGTTATTGAGCAAATTGGTGCAGAAAATATGGGTGGCGTAACTTTTACAACATCCGCATCTGACCCTACAACACCAGCATATGCGGCATGGGCTGCTTTGGCTGGAGGAGCAGGCATTCCTGCCAGTGATCCTTTTGTACCAAATAGTTATGACGCTGCATTCATGCTGGCTCTGGCTATCGAAAAAACCGGTTCTGATGATCGCGCCAGCGTTTCAGCAGCACTGCGTTCTATCTCAAGTGCACCGGGTGAAGTTATTCTTCCTGGTGAATGGGCAAAAGCGAAAAGCATTCTGGCGGCTGGTGGTGACATTAACTACGAAGGCGCTGCAGGCAACCAAGACTTTGATGCAAACGGTGACGTTGCTGGCTTGTTCAGCAAAAGCTCTGTCGTAGATGGTGCATGGTCAGCAACGCTTCTTAAGTA
>JAPKEA010000595.1 GCA_028822275.1 Planktomarina sp.
TAACTCTTTAATAGTAAACTCATTTGGATTACCTATATTAATGGGGCCTATACAATCATCTGCCGAGCACATTAACCCAATAATCACCTCGACCAAATCGTCCACATAACAAAAAGATCTAGTTTGCAACCCATCACCATAAAGAGTAATAGGCTCCCCTTGCAGTGCCTGCATGATGAAATTTGAAACAACACGGCCATCATTAGGGTGCATACTTGGCCCATAGGTGTTAAAAATACGACCGACTTTAATCTTTAACTGATGCTCACGGTGATAACTAAAAAATAAAGACTCAGCACAACGCTTACCTTCATCATAACAAGACCGTAAACCTATAGGGTTTACGTGGCCCCAGTAGCCCTCAGGCTGCGGATGCACCTGTGGATCACCATAAACTTCACTAGTGGATGCCTGAAATATCTTTGCATTTAGTCTTTTTGCTAGGCCCAACATATTGATGGCACCCATAACGCTAGTCTTAGTGGTCTGAATCGAATCGTACTGATAATGAACAGGTGATGCTGGGCACGCTAGATTATAAATTTCATCTACTTCAATATAGAGAGGGAAGCTAATGTCATGGCGTATTATCTCAAAATTGGGGTTCCCAACAAGATCAGCTAAATTTTTATGCTGACCAGTGAAGAAATTATCTGCAGCAATCACATAGTTTCCTTCATTAACTAGCCTGCGGCACAAATGAGACCCGACAAATCCAGCGCCACCCGTGACCAATATTTTTTTGTTTGAATAATTCAACTCGTAACACCTCCCATAAAAAACTCACCCCAATCAGCAAAAATTACTTAAGCAGTTAAGGGATCAACAGAACGACCATATTTATCTTCAAAGCGGACAATATCATCTTCACCTAAATAAGATCCCGACTGAACCTCTATTAGCTCTAGGGGTAGTTTCCCAGGATTTTCAAGGGCATGAATAACACCTGTAGGAATGTAAGTAGATTCATTTTCTGATAATAAAAATGTTTTTTCGCCATTGGTAACTTTGGCCGTTCCTGACACAACAATCCAATGTTCGGCTCTATGATGATGCATTTGCACACTTAATTTTGCACCAGGATTTACAGTGATACGCTTTACCTGATATCTATCCCCATTATCGATAGAATCGTATTTTCCCCAAGGCCGATAGACTTCACGATGGATGTCCCACTCACTCCGAGAGTTTTTCCTTAACTTTTCAGCAACTATCTTTACATCTTGGGCACAGTCTTTATGAGCAACAACGGTGACATCCTTGGTAGAAACAATAACTAAGTCTTTTACGCCAACAGCAGCAACTAGCCCACCATCTGTTCTGACATATGTGCCGCTTGATTCATGAAGCAGCACATCGCCGCGAGTAGCATTACCATTTTCATCTTTATCGCTAATGCCCCATAGCGACGTCCAAGACCCTATATCACTCCAACCTACATCTATTGGAACCATCACAGCATCAGACGTTTTTTCCATCACGGCATAATCTATTGACTCACTCGGACAAAGACCAAATCTTTCTTGATTAATACGCAAAAAATCTAAATCAATTTTTGCACCCTCAACTGAGGCTTCACAGGCTTCAAAAATATCCTGTCGAAACTTCTTGAGTTCTTCTATGTAACGGCTTGCTTTGATAAGGAAAATTCCACTATTCCAACAATACTCTCCTGAACTTACATACTCAGTGGCCAAAGCTATTGATGGTTTTTCTACAAAACTATCGACAACGAAGCCAACAGTTTCAGCTAAACCCTTTTTGATGTATCCATAACCAGTATTTGGCCCATCTGGGACAATACCAAAGGTCACTAACTTTCCAGCCTCAGCTAGA
>JAPKEA010000596.1 GCA_028822275.1 Planktomarina sp.
AGAGAATTTGAAGTCTCCCACATTGCTTGCCCGTCCGGGACATTGGCGGCACATACACCAGATGATCGTATAGGCAGTTTATAAAAACGTCCCATTTGCCCAGTCATTTGTGTGGCTCGCATATATTCCGGGGTGCCGAATGCTGGGGCGCCTGTCTTCATATCTACATTTGAGGTAAATGTTCCAATGACACAGGGACTGCCAGGTCGAACATATTGAAATAGCGCAATTGCGCAGAGCGCTTCTGCGATAGATTGTGCCACTGCACCGGCCATTGTGACAGGTGCCATTGCACCCGCCAGAGTAAATGGGGTCACAAAAATTGCTTGCCCACGTCGTACCAAGCGCAGGCATCCATCAATCATAGGCCAATCATGTTTCAGGGGACTAGTTGAATTAATGTTGGTGTACATATGAGGCGTAGTCTCAAATTCTTCATGGGTCAGACCACCGGCTATCCGCACCATTTCCATAGTGTCTTCAACTCGCTCTGAACCCAAACAATATGTATGAGCGGCCTTATCGGTGTAAACAAGTTTATCGTATGTCGCCTCAAGGTGCCTGATGGACGCATGCACGTCCTGCGGCTCAACGGGATACCCACCAACAAAGTGAATGCAGTTGAAATACTGGCTTAATTTGAAGAAATTTTTGCACTGCTCTCGATTACCAGTAACTTTTTTTTGAAGCTCCATGTCCCAGTAATTCGGAGGTGAGGACACATTGCCAAAAAGCAATTTATTACCACCAACTGTTAAAGTATGGGCATTGTTTCGTGGCGTGATGGTAAATTCAGATGGGGCTTTAGCAACCATCTCCATTACCCAGTGGCGATCTAGAAAAACCTTCATTCCAACAACTTTACACCCAGCTTCTTTGAAAAGACCTAAGGCTTCTTCATTCAGAAACTCAATTCCGATATCTTCCAGTATCTCCATGGCACCCTCGTGGATCGCCAGGATACCTTCCTCAGCCAAAGGCTCAATTGGACGATCAGTATTCTCAACTATACGCCAAGGCATTTGCTCGATTGCGCCACGGTTTCCCCGCGTATTCCCAGCACGACCACCGCTACGGCGTTTGGGGCGATTAGTCATTATCTTCTCCTTATGGCCTGTAATAAATAAGGGCTCATATTGACCCCTATTATATTCCAATTACGACATTAAGTATCAAATTTAGGCTCTAGGAGTTTTGTTGATCAATCCATGCAGATAAGCAGGTCACATCTTGCAAAACTGCATCTGCAAGCGGCGCCAGTTCTACCATGCAAGTTAGACCCGTCAACACTGCTACGGCCTGCATACCGGCCGCGCGGGCAGCCTTCAGGTCGTGGGTACTGTCGCCTATCATTACACATTCAGCAGGATTAACCTCCATCATATCTGCCAAAGCCAACAGAGGGCTAGCGTTAGGTTTAGCTCCAAACCCACTGTCACTCCCAATTACAAAATCAAACAAAGAGCTCGCACCCACAGATGCCAAGTGAGCCTTCGCCGGACGTTCGGCATCGTTGGTAATGATTGCCAGCTTCAAATCTCTATGTCGAAGCCTCTTAGCCAACTCACTCAAGTCTGTTACCACCACTTGAGGAGCAATCTCGGCTTCTTGATTTAATTGCGTTAGGATTTTAGAAATGGTCAGGTGTGGGAGATGTTTGTAAATGACATCTGCGATTTGAGCAGGAGTTCCAGCAACAACAAGACTGCCCGGCAATATTTTTTGCGCTGCAGCATCATAATTTAAATCTTGAGCTAAAGCATTTCTCAGATCGTTATTTCCGCGTGAAAGACGCCTTAAGACTTGCCCTGTCCAATGCCCCCAAGTCGCCTGAA
>JAPKEA010000151.1 GCA_028822275.1 Planktomarina sp.
CTTTGCTGTCACCAGCCTGCAAGAGCTCGATCGAAATATTATCAGGACTGCGAACAAAAGCCATTCTTCCGTCACGAGGGGGGCGGTTAATCACTACGCCATTTTCCATCAAAAATTCACAAGTTTTGTAAATATCCTCTACCTCATAAGCAAGGTGGCCAAAGTGGCGACTGTCGGAGGGTAGCCCATCGTCACCATCCCAGTTATAAGTCAACTCAACTGGACACTCAGGTTGACCAGGAGGAGCCATAAAAATTAAGGTAAACCTTCCAGCGTCGTGATCCAATCGACGCGTTTCTTCAAGTCCCAAAAGGGTGAAAAACGCCATTGAAGTTTCCAAGTTAGCCACTCGGACCATTGTGTGTAGGTATTTCATTTTCTTTTCCTCTATATAGTAGGTTCATCCTTGTCGCACATCCATATATAGTATGCAGGGAATCGTACAAGATTGCTTTAACTTAGGGGATAGTGATGCTGCTGACACCAGAACAACAAGAAGAAATTGATCAGTTGCGATCAAATCCTGTTCCAACGCTTCGGGCAGTAGCTCCGGGTATGGAAAATCACCTTTACAAAGTGGCTCCAGTTTTGGATCATGGTTTTGTTCGGGTCATCGATTACATGGGGGATGATGCTGCGATCTGCCAGGCTGCAAGAGTAAGTTACGGAAAGGGCACAAAATCTGTTCAAAGTGATGAGGGCTTGATCCGATACCTTATGCGCCATTGGCACTCTACTCCGTTTGAGATGTGTGAAATCAAGCTGCACGTTAAGCTGCCAGTTTTTGTTGCACGGCAGTGGATTCGTCATCGAACTGCAAACGTGAACGAATACTCTGCCCGCTATTCAATTTTAGATCGTGAGTTTTATATCCCAGAGCCGGATGCTTTGGCAGCGCAATCGGTTGTCAATAATCAAGGGCGTGGACGTTTGCTGGAAGGCGCTGAAGCGGTACGAGTGTTAGAGATTTTGAAATCCGATAGTAACCGGGCATACGATAATTATGAGGCTATGATCTCTGATGAGGGTCAAGATGGCCTCGCGCGTGAACTTGCCCGGATGAACCTTCCAGCCAATATATATACCCAATGGTACTGGAAAGTGGATTTACACAACTTATTCCATTTTTTACGTCTTCGCGCCGACCCCCATGCGCAATATGAAATTCGCGTCTACGCGGACGCTATTTGTGAGATGGTAAGAGACTGGGTTCCAGCAGCGTATGGTGCCTTTGAAGATTATCGTTTGGGTGGCGCTGTTTTGTCCGCTAAAGGTCTTGATTGCATGCGTCGGATGTTGGCTGGTGAACCAGTTACTCAAGAAACCTCGAGTATGAGTAAAGGAGAATGGCGTGAGTTTGAAATGCTGTTTCGTGATTGATCGTATTGCGCTGCTAAACCTAGCCAGCAAAAATTGCCGCGGCAAACCATAGGCTAACCTCGTCATTAGTAACTTCGTCTCGGCAGTGTACTAAACGCGTATTTTTAGTCTGTGCTGCTTATATCTCCGGCCATCTTTCGGCCATCGCGTCCTTCAACTAGTTCATAATTGACCTTTTGATTGTCGGTTAGGCCTGTCATGCCAGCGCCTTCAACTGCTGAGATATGTACGAATACATCGTCTCCGCCGCCGTCGGGCTCGATGAACCCGAATCCTTTAGAGGTGTTAAACCATTTTACTGTGCCGAGTGGCATATCTAATTCTCCTATTAGTCTTCGCTCGCCGGCTCCATTTCCGGCGGCATAACAGCCAACAATAACTTACCAATTTATTAAAATTGGAGAAATCGTCAGAAGTCATAATCCTATCAACCATCCGTTTAAAAAGAAAATCAAGGAAAATATGATGATCTTATATGGCCTGAAAGCCTGCGATACCTGCCGCCAAGCCCTAAAATCCCTTCTAAATAAGAAGGTTGCCTTTGTTGACGTACGTTCAGAAGGAGTTCCTAAAAACTTACTAGAAAAGGCATATGCTCAATTTGGAGATGGTCTTATCAATAAATCATCCACAACATGGCGAGGCCTTAATGATATCCAACGCTCATTAGATCCTATTATTCTGCTTGAAACATACCCAGTATTAATGAAGCGTCCGTTGATAGTTCAGGGGGTGAATATGACCTTGGGTTGGAAGCCAGACGTAATAGCTCAGTATGTTAATTGAAACTTAATATCAAAAGGCCCCAATTTGGAGGTCCTTAAAGTGATGTTTCTAATTACATTCCAGCATATCGGGTGGCGTAGATTCAGTTGCAAGATTTTTCACCAAGTGTTCTAGGCTCATTATTTGGCTTTGTTTGCTGCCAAGCCGGCGGACAGAGACTGTACGCTCCTCTACTTCTTTCATGCCAATTGCTAAGATAATGGGGACTTTAGCAACGGAATGCTCACGCACTTTATAGTTTATTTTTTCATTTCGGACATCTGCTTCAGCACGGACACCTGCTGCACGCAAAGCCGCAACTGCTTCTTGCACAAAAATATCTGCGTCTGACACTATGGAAGTCACAACGACTTGGCGAGGTGCTAGCCATAGAGGGAGCTTGCCGGCATGCTCTTCAATTAAAATACCGATAAAACGCTCGAATGAGCCAAGGCAAGCGCGGTGCAACATGACTGGACGATGCTTGTTTCCATCTTTACCGATGTAAGAGGCATCCAAACGTTCAGGCAAAACGAAATCGACCTGATGAGTGCCACACTGCCAATCTCGGCCGATTGCATCTGTTAGAACAAACTCAAGTTTAGGGCCGTAAAAAGCTCCTTCTCCTGGGTTCATTTCAGGCTCAATTCCTGCTTTGCGCGTCGCCGCCAATAACGCTGATTCTGCTTTATCCCAAACCTCATCTGGGCCAGACCGATTTTCAGGGCGGTCACTAAACTTTACACGAAATTTTTCAAAGCCGAGGTCTTTGTATACGGAAGTCAGATACTCGATATAGAGAGCTGTTTCTTCCTCAATTTGGTCTTCACGACAAAAAATATGTCCATCATCTTGAGTGAACCCGCGTACACGCATAATGCCATGTAAAGCGCCTGATGGTTCATAGCGGGCACAGCTGCCGAATTCTGCCATTCGAAGAGGTAAGTCGCGGTATGACTTAAGGCCTTGATTGAAAATTTGCACATGGCACGGGCAGTTCATTGGCTTCAAAGCATTAACTGCTTTCTCGCGGGCGTGCTCTTCGTCCACTTCGACGATAAACATGTTCTCCTGATATTTATCCCAATGGCCAGAGGCAACCCAAAGCTTGCGGTCCACGACTTGAGGTGTGTTGACCTCTACGTAACCGCCTGCGCGTTGTTTGCGTCGCATATAATCTTGCAATTCGGTATAGATCGTCCAACCATTTGGATGCCAAAAAACTTGGCCAGGGGCCTCCTCTTGCATATGATAGAGGTCCATTTCACGACCCAATTTACGATGGTCACGCTTGGCGGCTTCTTCCAGCATATAAAGGTGCTGTTTCAACTTTTCTTTGTTGGTGAAAGCCACTCCATAAATACGCTGTAACATCGCCCGCTTACTATCACCGCGCCAATAAGCTCCAGCGACGTTCATTAATTTGAAAGCATCTGCTGGAAGTTGTCCAGTATGTTGCAAATGTGGCCCGCGGCATAGATCTTGCCAGTCTCCATGCCAATACATGCGTAATGGCTCATGACCTGGAATAGACTCAATAAGTTCCACTTTATAGGGCTCGTTGGCATCTGTGTAATGTTTAATCGCCCGCTCGCGATCCCAAACTTCCGTCCGCACGTTATCACGTTTGTTTATGATCTCTTTCATCTTCTTTTCGATGATGACCAAATCTTCTGGTGTAAATGGCGTCCTGCGATCGAAGTCATAGTACCATCCGTCTTTGATAACGGGGCCAATGGTTACTTGAACATTAGGCCAAATTTCCTGAACGGCACGTGCCATGACATGCGCCAAATCATGACGGATCAGTTCGTTGGCTGGTTCTTCATCTTTCAAAGAATGAATTTCAATAGTGGCGTTTATCTCAATCGGCCAAGCCAGATCAAAATGTTGACCATTAATTGTCGCCGAAATTGCTTTTTTGGCCAAAGATGAAGAAATGTCTGCGGCCACTTCTGCGGCGGTGATGCCAACTTTATAGCTACGCACAGAATTATCAGGAAAGGTAAGAGAGATTTGGGCCATCAAGGGCACTCCTCGTCAGTTTGGCGCCCACGGAACGCCCGATTGCGGGAAAAACAGTGAGTTCTTTTGTTGATGCTTTGAACCTTTCTGTCAACAGGGTATTTTTAATCAGCGTCGCCAGAAGAATAGAAGAATTAAGCAAGTTGCGTATTGGAAGTAAATATAGGTTTTAGTAGCGGCTAATTAGTCACAGCTTAGTACACCTCATTTATTTAAAGTAGGTCTTAGTATCGACCAGGATTGTTTTTTCAGCGATGTATCCTACAGTTGGATTGGGTGGTAAGTCTTTTGAAATTTCATAAAACAAAAACTGGACGAAAGATCGCCTATGTTAAGGCGAAAGGTACCGCTCCGGGCGTAGTGTTTCTGGGTGGTTTCATGTCCGATATGTCTGGAACCAAAGCACTGCATCTCGAAGCGATGTGCAAAGAGAAAGGTCTTTCATTCTTACGTTTTGACTATTCAGGCCATGGAAAATCGTCCGGGACTTTTGTCGATGGTTGTATTGGAGATTGGACCAACGACTCTCAAGATTTGCTTGAAAATGTTACGGATGGCCCTCAGATTTTGGTTGGATCTTCGATGGGTGGCTGGATCGCGTTGTTACTGGCAAAAAGAATTTCTGAAAGAATTGCAGGTATGGTTACAATTGCAGCGGCTCCAGATTTCACCGAAGACGGGTATTGGGCGGGGTTCAATAAAGCCACTCGCCAGCATCTGTTGGAAGAGGGAGTAGTTAATATTCCCTCAGCCTACGGTGCTCCTTATCCAATTACAAAACGGCTTATTGATGATGGCCGGGCCCACCTAGTGCTACGCCAGCCTCTTGATTTGCCTTTTCCTGTCCGATTACTCCAGGGCGATTTGGACGAAGACGTTTCGGTGGAGCTGGCAAATAAACTTTTTGCGCATATCCAGTGTCCAGACTTGCAGTTGACCCTGTTAAAGGGAGCAGATCACAGCTTTTCAGCACCAAATGCTTTATCACTTATTGAGGCGGCCATAACGAATGTTCTTGGCGCGGTGCCTGAGTAAATAAATAATAATTAAAGACAAAAAATATGAATTTTTTATAAAATACCCAGGTCAACCACAAAATGAACAGCCTTTAGGAGCGTGAGGCTCATATGACGAAGTTGATGGGTTGGAAGTAAGGTTTTGGTAATTAAGTAGCGCGGCCGGCTTCACCATTATCAAAATCGAAAAACGAAGGGTCAAGAGGTCTCTTTGTGACTGAGATCTCGGTTGATGTAGCTAAAGACACTGATTTGGTTGATGTAGCTAAAGACACTGATAAAGCGGTTGCAATTGCGCAAGTAGAGCTTTTTCCTTTATGCAAGATTACTGGTCTGTCAGAATGACGCATATACTAAGCTGATATTATATCAGCTTCCTGTTGCGGCTGGTTGATGGTCTAGAGAACCGCTTTAGTAGAAGGAGCCAAAAATGGCATTGTCGAGAATTCAAAAAGCAGGCTGGGGCCTAGCTGACATGGGGATTGTGGTTTTTGTAGTTATCAAACAACTTCTGGTCTTAGCATTTTTGACAAATTATCTTGGGGTTCCAATTGGATTGGCTGGAATTGTAACCACTGCTATTTTAATTTTTGATATTTTTACGGATCCTATCGTGGGCTGGCTGTCTGACAGAACTAGCAGTAAATGGGGTCGCCGTGCTCCGTGGATTTCGATTGGGGCTTTGATTATGGTTGCAGGCATCCTTGGCCTTTTTGCAGCGCCAGGGGATATTCCCCCTAGCTTTGCGGCGCTGTGGGTGGGTTCATTTTTTGTTATTGCAACAATTGGCTTTACTATGGTCGCGATTCCTTATGGAGCAACAGCTGGTGAAATGACCCAAGATGCAACAGAGCGTTCTGAAATGACTGCTTGGCGTATGGGGTTTGCGAGCCTTGGTATATTAATTGGTGGGGCTGTAATTCCAGTGTTGGCTGGCGACAGTCGAGAGGGGTTCTTCTGGGCGGCATTATTAATTTCTCCCTTAATAGTTGGTGCAATATGGGTTTCTTTATTTATTACGCGCAATGCACCACGCATTACAAAGCCAACCGCGCTTCATCCAATTGCAATGCTATCTTTAGTATTTCGAAACAAGGCTTTTGTCATGTTGACATTGCTTTATGGTGTCATGACTTTGGCGGTTGCTCTTATTACTGCGGGCCTACCGTTTGCAGCACTTTACCTGATTTTGGATGATGGTCAGACAGCTCTGTCTGGATTGGCCGCTGGGTTGGGTACAATGGCAACACTTTTTGCTGCCTTTGTGTTGGGCTCAATTCTGTCACAAGTTCTTTGGGTTTGGGCCAGTAAAAAGCTCGGGAAAATCATAGCTTTGGTTTGGGGGTTGGTATTTTATGTTTTTGTGTTGGTAGTCCTTTAT
>JAPKEA010000152.1 GCA_028822275.1 Planktomarina sp.
TGCTTTTAACACCGTTTGGCCAATGCCAACCGCCCTACCCACACAACTCATATAACCATCGTTAACCCAACGCAAATAGCGATCCATTTGATCCTTTGGATTCATCCCTTCACATTCTATTAAGCTAGTCGCTAAACACAGTGCCATGGACGTATCGTCTGTCCATTGGCCTGCTTTAAGCTTGAACGGCCCACCATCACGAAAGCCGGTAACAGGCGTAAATTTACCTCTGAGCCTAAACTCTGCGGGTGCGCCCATAGCATCGCCTATGGCTAAACCTAACATCGCTCCAATGGCTCTGTCCTGATTCATAACGCCTCAATGCTTAAAAACTGTCCAACTATGTTTTGAATTAATACTTTGTCTAAAGCGTGCCCTTGGTTTTCAACAAGGTGATGTGGTCCAGTAGCTAGTGCTGCGCAAAGGTCTGTAAAACGTTGTAAGTCATAGCCATCATCCTTGTCTCCAATGTGTATTGCTAGGGAACCTGGTTTGGTTAATCGTTTTTCAGAAACAGCACGATCATACTTCTGGCAACCAGGCATTCTTGAGTAAGTAAGGGACTGTTTGTTTAACGCAGCCCCTATGGTTGGTGAAAGGAGTAAAAAATGGCTTAAATAGCCTGGCGCATCAATAAGGGCATGAAGGCATAGGTAGGCTCCGTAAGAATTAGCAACAATACGAGTATGGGACGAATCGAACTCCCTTATTAGCTTTGAAACAACATTATGAAGGTGGTAACACACGATAATAGAGTGCTGCACTGTTACTGGTGCACGAACGGTCACGGTACGATAACGAACAGTGACAAGGCCAGTTATGACAGACGGCTAAGACTTGGACTTCACATCGACTACAGACGCACAGTTGGCTTTTAAGGCCTAACAACATAGTTATTATCTAGATCACCAATACCTTCGTCCGCGCATAAGTCTGTATCTGCATCTTAACGCGCTGCGCGCGTGCGTCTGCGTCTACGAGTATATCTGCGGATGCGTCTTGTCGTGTGCTGTTCTCATTAATTACTTCGATTAGTTCTTGGACAACTTTTGCTTCAAGTAAACCCATGCCCTTATGTACCAGAAGCTCATGCTGGATGGTGGAATCAGTCGCTTGTAATGGGTCGATATTTTCGGCAATAAAGGTGACGGCGCGGCTCTAAGGGCAGCACCCTGCTGCGACTGATCCATCTCGTACTGTCTAGACAGAAACTCAGGCATCGTCTTATGTACTACGTATCCGCATTTGGACATTACCTTCTCCTATTATACTTGGACATCATCTACGCCTACATGCTTAGCTAGGAAGCCAGTCACACTTGCTTTACAACTAAAAATCAAAACACCACTAGCTTGCTCGATGATATAGTCCACCTTTCTCTATGTTAATAATCCTCCCCGTTTTTACCTCACTAGTTATCACTTCAAACTCTTCATCTACCATCATGCCCAGAATAGCCTCAACTAGCGGTGCAGACGGGCCCAATATCTGGAGGTTAACATCACTCTGTCCTGCGGTCAGATACCAAGTGTGTAGTTCATTTGGAGAATGAGAATAACTGATTGTCACTCCATCTCCTGCTTCGACAATAAGGCTATCTTCAAGATCTAACCCACCCTCTAGATTGGTATGAACTGCATCTTGTGGGCGTTCATCAGTAACTATCTCATCGTCTTCAACTAAATTTTCATTTAAAGACTCTATTTCGTCATTCTCAAGGTCAGATAATAGACTTTCTGTGGACTGTCGCTCACCACGCTCTTCATGTCTAACGAAACTTGCTGGAAAATAACTAGAGCCAATGGGTTCTATCGAGTGAACACCCAAGCTGACAACCAAATCGTTATAACAAGCGTCGCTATCAAGGTACCAATCAGATGCCCAGCAACGCCAAAATTTCCATCCGACTCTTTCTAATCGTTTTTGTCTGATTTGATCACGAGCATAGTTATTAGGCCCATGATATTGATCTCCGTCAAGCTCTATTGCTATTCTCCTATCCCCAGCCCCTTCAACAACTAAGTCTATCCTGTAACCACCAACACTGTACTGAGGTATTACTCGATAACCCTCAGCTACTAATCGCTGAAACACCTGCCTTTCAAATCCAGACTCACAAAGGTCAATAAGCTGTTTATCCTGATCGGTAACATCTACTGGTCGCTCGAAATGATCTAATAATGCTGCTTTGAGATCACCCACACCCGTCAAATCCTCTTTTCCTACAGACCTCACAAGTACTAATCGATCTCGCGCTCGGCTAACTGCAACATTAAATCTTTGTCTAGCATCAAGGGTTGTGTGTGCTCTCGCAGCACCAGGTGAAGCAACCATTGATAAAAATACAATATCTTTCTCCTGCCCCTGAAAAAAACGAGCATCACCGCAGTCAATTGAATATTTTTTTATGGTTTCGACACCTAGTCGATCAAATAACATCTTAGATATTTTAGCAGCTTGCTTATGCCCAATTAACGAAATAACACCTATAGAGCGATTGCGATATTTTTCATTATTTGTAATAGCCTCAATTTCCTCAACTATAACCTCTGCCTCTCTGTCGTTTGTATCTAAATGTCTTTGCCCGTCTTTAACCCAAATATCGATCAATGGTGGTGTTAATCGCTCCAATGCTGTTGGTATGCGTAATGGAATTAGCGGCTCCGAATAGAATTGCTTTGAACAAAAGTTGATAATCGCCTCAACGCATCTGAAATGCTCCTGCAGCATGATTTTTTTGCCAGGTGACATGACTCCTACGAGATCATATAGTGAATTACTTGGATGAAATATCCTGTGGAGGGGGTGATCGGAAAGCCAACTTTCCATCAACTGGTTTATCTTTTCTTCTTTTATACCAGCTAGACTAGGTGATACTTGCTTGTCGTCACCGACAACTAACAATTTCTTTCCCCTCAAAATCACAGGTATAGATGTAACGTCTGATTGACTAGCCTCATCGATTATTACCAGATCAAAGGCACCTAGTTCAGCCGGTATCTGTTCAGCAACACGACCTTCAGGAATAATCCAACAAGGAATTGCACCATAACAGCCTTTCATGGCATCTCTAGCTTCTTTATAATGACCTTTAGAGCGAACTCCAGTAATATTTATACCAATTCTTTGGAACGCCGCGGAAAATCTAGCCAAATTAGATGAAATGCTGTTAGTCATATTTTGCCGGAGGCCTAACAAAGCTCTTAATTCAATTAACCGGTTGTAGACCCTAGAGAGCTCAACCTCCAGATCTGACTGTTCATCCACAAGTTCTGATATTTTGTTTCGAGACGGAAGGTTTGTGATAAAACCCATAGCTCGCCAGTAATCCCAAGAAAACCGCCAATCATACTTTGCCCATTTTTCATTCTCGTCTGTATTAGGATCAGATTTCAAAAGTTTGGCCCACTTTGGCGCTCTAGACGCTTCAACCTTGTCCGCTAACTGTTCTAAACGAACCATATTTGGCATGGTTTCATTTAACGAACCTAATTCACTAAGAATTAAACGCCAACTGTCCCCTATTTTTTCTACATCGTCGTCAAGACCTAAACAAGCCGACAAGTCTCTTAATTGATGAAATATTGGACCATGTCCAGTTCTAGCCAAATCACTTAGCGACCTAGATAAACTTCTTGCATCTTCAAGTTTTCCACGCTCATACCATTGATTCATGGAGTCTAGGAGTAGGTCAAATTCGCCAGCTAATTCATCAACCTTATTATGATTAATCCCCCATGGGTAGAGCTCCTTAACTACTGCAAGAGCATCAGACCATTCGATATAACTAACATGCACGGACTGCAATATAGGTTTATTATCACGCAAAAATAAAATTAAATCGGTTAGTCCAGCTGGCAACTTAGGGAAGCCAATATAAACCGATAGGCTTGTCCATCTAGCTATCATTGGTTGGAGATTACTGGCTAAAATAAAGAATTGAAGAATTATCTTCCATTCATCAACATTTGATGGTTTTTTTCCTTGGATTTCAATTTTTTCAAAACTTTTCTTAGCTACTCCTTTAAAAATATCTCCTACACCAAATGGTTTTTGCCCTGATGAAGCGTTAGAGACCGCGCGTACAACATCTTTATTCCTCCAGTCAATAACATCTATATTAATGCTATATATCATTAACTTCTCAATAGAAGAGAACCAGTCACCAATATCAGTTAATAGGTTAGTAATTTGCTGTCTGTCACTTTCAAGAACGCCCTGGCCGAATTGATTTTTTATCAAAGACCCCCAATCTAGTTCGGTCTTTGTATGCGGCCTCACTCGATGTATTTGGTTAAAAACATCCCGGACAGTATTAATTTTTTTGTCAAACTGCTTTATCGCTCCTGCTGGTTCAGGCAACTGGCCTCTTAAAAACGATGCTTCAATTTTTTGACTTTGCTGCAAGCTTTCATGCAGCTGCTTTACAGTTGGAATATCTGGCAATGCCGATGGCAGAGGTAATAATTGCCCGACATAGATAATATATTCTCCAAGACTCTTACGAAGTTCAAATAGTTCTCGAATATCCTCATCACTAAATTTTGGTGCGTAATCTGTTGTGAGCTGAAGTTCATCAGGAAACCAAGAGTGATCTCTTTCTGGTTCATCCTTAATTTGTTTCACTAACTCAGCGGGAGTAAAAAAGTCATCTTTATGCTGAACTTTTGTGAGTTGATATTCAGCATGTTTGAACAAGGAATTTTCAATGACAGCAATACGGTCCTTTTTTGCGCTAATCTCGTTTTCAATCTCACCAATCTGTTTTTTAGCATCGTTAATATTCAGACTCTGAACTCGGGAGGAAATAAAGCTAATTGCTTCTTCTACTTGTTTCTTACCCGCGCCATCCGTATCAAGTATTGAAATAGTGAGCTTTGATAGCGTTTCCGGAAGTTTACTACGGACTCCAGCCAAAGCTGCAGGTGTCTTTGCCGAAATTAACACACGACGCCCAGTAGCCATGTAATGGGCTACGATGTTAGCTATAGTATGAGACTTTCCCGTTCCAGGAGGCCCCTGAACTGCAACAGCATCCGACTTGTCCAATAGATCAAGAATAGACTTCTGTTCACTATTGAATGGCAGAGGAAAAAAATAAGGTATATTGTTTTCTGGAGAACCCCCTGATTCAATTGCTGAAGCTGTGCTACCCGCCCATTGGGTAGAAGAATCGCGTCCAAAGTCACTTAAATCTTGAGCGTTTAGATCTAGATGCACTTCACCTTCATCTACTCTTTCATCATTAGGTTGTGAGCCAAATGCAATTGCCACATTAGACAGATTAGCATTGAGCTGAGTAGAATCAATTTGCGCAATAAAATTATCAATATTATCAAGGTACGGTTGAGTCGACTTTGGCTTTAATGCCAACATCCATATAGAAGAAACGATTGGGACTTGAGGTAGGTGCGGGCATGAAGAAATTTCAGAGTCATACTTTGATTCTGGGTGTAGAAAAGTTGCTACAGACATTCCGACGGAGTCACTTAAATGTTGATCAAATGGCGCATCGAGGCTTGTTTCATTCTGCTCATGTAAACGAAGAACCTCTTGAAGTTTTTGCCTAATTTGCCCAGCTCCTGGCAACATGGCTGCACTACATGGCTCGGTTACAATACGAGCACTATCTTCCTTTGGGGTGATTAACAAAGAGTACGAATTATTTTCGTCCAGAGACATATCAACAACATGTTCGATTAGAGGGGCACGAACAATAAAGTCGTCTTCACTTTTATAAAAAACGAAATTTTGTGCAAGAACAAGTTCAACCTCATCTGACCGATGCAGTAGTGCATGACGGACCTCGAAAAAGAACTTATAAAGCTGAATCTGTTTCAGTATTGTTAGTTCAAATTCAGCCCAGGGCCTCCAACATTTCACTAACCAATTATTAAATACTGAAGTTAAATGTGTCCAATCACTGATACTCACCATGATTTTCACTTCATGCGAGTTGCCAGTTATACCAGTAATATTTTCTTTAAGAGCAAGATGAGCTTCAACTAAGTCGCTAGCCGCGTCAATTGAACATATGAGATGCCCATGGCTAGACATCACTGGTTCACGCTCGGGGTTATTTAATTCTTTAACACTAAGAAATGGAGCACACAACTCTGGGCAATCAGGCGCATTAGTCCTTTCCACTCTTCCAATCGTTACCCAGTTCTCATCTAAACCGCTAGAGATAGATACATTGTCATGATCTAGCAGATCGTTCGAGGATAATGCAAATGCCACTGCAGGCTTTTTTAGATAGTCAGAAACTACCTTCCCTCTTATTTCATGAACCTCTCGAGCATAATTAAGAAGCCCTAATAAATTGTCTCTAACCTGCTGTGACTGTCCTTGTTCTGGCATGGAGTACTGTCTCTATAAAAATCTTATTAAGGCATTTTTAACACTATTCAAACCTAGCGCTAAATTACATACCAATTTAACACTAATATATAAATTATTTATACGCAAATTTAACACTGGCCGATTTACCATCACCATCAATCAAACTAAATT
>JAPKEA010000597.1 GCA_028822275.1 Planktomarina sp.
TAGCTTACTGGAGTAGGGGCAGGGGGACTGTCTGTCCACTATTGTCATTACTTAGATATCTGTTTTTAAACATTTATTATTTAAATTGAGCTGTGTTTGGTACCTAATTTGGTACCATTTCCATCAAGACTGAATTTGCGGATAAATTTTGCCTATTCAAACATGAACCGCCTGATAAAATCGCACCGTAACATTCAGGGGGTATTTGCCATGCGCGCGCTTTAAGTAGCGCTGATGTTAATGTTTGGTTCGCAGGCGGGGGCTGAGTGTGGCAAGCTGTGTGATCATTATTGGTGGAAAACTGCGACTGACGCTGATGTGCAGGCTGAGTTGGACGCTGGTGCGGATGTTATGGCGCAGGATGAAAAAGGCGGCACCATTAAACTGAAAAATATCTCTACCGAAAAGGAAAAAAGGGTTCGCAGTATGCGAACCCTTTCGTAAGCCGTGCCCAGCTATGTGCTAAACTAGCTTCGTAGTAGTGCCAAAACATTTTGTTGTGATGCATTGGCTTGCGCTAGCATAGCGGTTGACGCTTGTTGTAAGATTTGATTCTTAGCTAAATTTGTTGTTTCAATGGCATAGTCGGCGTCTTCAATCCGACCTTTTGCTGAGCCCAAGTTGGTTGACATATTCGTCAGATTATTGACCGTGTGATCGAGGCGGTTCGTTACGGCCCCAAGTTTGGATCTTTGGGTGTTTACTGTTTTTATCGCCTCGTCGATTAGTTCAATAGCCTTCATAGAATTACCAGCGGCTGTGGTTGCGGTTCCAGTAATGTCGTGATCTGCTGTGGTGGCATCAGTATCCGCAACAACTAAGACGAGGTTTTTAGTTGCTGTAGTTAGGTCCAGAGTTGTGGTGTCCAACGAGCCAATTGATACTGAAATTTGGTTCTTTGTTCCTGTTGCAGCGCCCACTTGAAATGAGAAAGTTTTGGCAGAGTCTGCTGTACCATCTCCAGCCAACAAGTCACTATTGGCCCAAGTTGTGGCTCCAGAAATTCTATCGATTTCTGTGATCATCGAATCCATCTCAGTTTGCAGATTTTTAGTGTCTTGAGAGTTGTTCGTACCGTTCGCCGCTTGCACCGCGATTTCGCGCATCCGCTGCAAGATATTCTCAACCTCTTTGTGGCCACCCTCTGCAGTGTTGATTAAGGCCTGCCCATCCAAAGCGTTTCGAACACTTTGGTTGGTGCCTAGCATCTCAGCTTGCAAACGTGAAGAAATCGCAACTCCAGCAGCGTCGTCGGAAGCAGAGTTAATTCGTTTCCCGGTGGATAATCTTTCCATCGAGACTTCTATGCTTCTGTTAACACTGCTAGCCGCGGCAGCGGCGTTCAGAGCACTATTATTTATTCCTATTGATAAAGCCATTTGGCAAAACTCCGTACTATTCTTCCCTCAGTTTACTTAAAATTCAGTAAACTCAGGTCATTAAGATTTTAGCACAATGGCTATGCAGTCAACTCGAGTATGAGCCAGTTACACAACCAAGGAGTCCGAATATTTCCACTTCAGCTTTAGAAAACATAATTACAGGTAATTATGTCAAGTAATTTTTAATATAAATATTTAAATAAGATAATATACTACTTAGAGACCTCAGTATAAGCCCTATTTTCCAACTTGATATTATCGCGTTTTAGGTAGACTCCCATTTAAATCAGTTGTTTGCGTATTTTACAGTTGGATATGGATAATTTGGCGTGGTTTATTGCCCCATTTCTGGGTTTTAGCCGCACTTATCCAGCATAATTCGGGTTTGGCAGGCCGTAGAGGGTCAAGAACTTGGCCCCTTTGCGGATGTTATGGG
>JAPKEA010000598.1 GCA_028822275.1 Planktomarina sp.
GCTAACTTATCCTACTAATTATGCTCGCGGAAACTATTAACTGGGCAAAAATTTGCAGCACGTCAAATGTGCTTTTGATAGCCTTCATCGCATGCGGGTAGAAGTGATAATAAAAAAGGAACAAACCAATGCCAACAGCAGAAAATAACCCCATAAAGTTCGAGGATGGCGCCGCTTACGAGAAAATGATGGGGGTATGGAGCCAGCTTGTCGGTTCACAGTTTATAGATTGGTTGAAGCCTGCTGAAGGACAGCACTGGATTGATGTCGGGTGCGGTAACGGAGCTTTCACTGAGCAAATAATCGAAAGATGTTCTCCCGTTCAAATTTGTGGGATTGACCCTTCGAATGCTCAAATTGATTTCGCAAAAAAGAGACCGCTTGCTCAGGCAGCAGATTTTCAGACTGGCGACGCAATGAAATTACCTTTTGAAAGAGATTGCTTCGACTTTGCAACCATGGCTTTGGTAATCTTTTTTGTTACAGAGCCTACAAAAGGCGTTGCCGAAATGAAACGTGTCGTTAGGCCCGGTGGCACGGTAGCAGCGTACGTCTGGGACATTTACTCAGGTGGGCTGCCTATGGAACCCTGTCACGCCGCGCTGCGCTCAATGAATATTCAATACCCACTCCCGCCCAGTCCTGAAGCCTCTAAGCTTGAAGTCTTAGAAGACCTCTGGACTGAGGCAGGACTAACAGCAATCGAAACTAAAAAAATTAAAGTTGAAAGGACATTTGATAGTTTTCAGGACTTTTGGGATATCACTTGTAACTCACCTGCTTTGCAACCTGTATTGGCGGATTTATCTCCGGCCTCTTTGGAGCGGCTGACAAGTGTTGTGCAAAAGCACATGCCCGCTGATCCAAATGGAAAGATAACGTATTCAGCGCATGCCAATGCCATAAAAGGCGTTAATTGGGGGGGATAATGTCCGATTAATATGATTGGCCATTGTAATACGGATGTTTCAACCGACCGATTGGAAAATAGATGCGCACCATCCTGATAGCAATTCTGATTGTTTTCGCGACGCAGGTGGGGGCTAAGGAGTGCCCCACAAGGTTTCTGAAGAATGGTGCGGTTGTGTTTGACGCGATTTTGATTTGCGTGACAGAAGAAGTTCCAGATTCTAAATTAAGACATGCTGCGAATGTTGCAGCTCAGTGGTTGGATAATGATCAAAATGGTACTGTGGATGAACCCATATTACTGAGCGCCTTACAAGAAAACGAACCAATTTTGCTGATGTCAGATACTGGTTTTAATTTTCTAGAATATTTTGCGATCGAAAGTGGCTTGGGCGATCGAATTGGCCAAGATCTGGCTGCCCAAGAAACTGCACCTCTACAAGGACGAGACGCTTCTCAAGAAGAAATACATCATCTGATTATGACAGCTGGATGGGTCAATGCGTTCCCAGAAACCTTTGGTGATGACCCCAGAGATACAAGTGAAGTATATTTGGCGTGGAGAAAAGCTGAAGAAAAAAAACTATATCATTACGGTGATCCTACTTGCGATAATAACTGCAAGATTGTTGAATTTTTTTATTTAGCTACTGCGGCATACCTTGGCTCAAGTATAGACGTATTGCACGATGAACTCAGAGTGAAAACCCAAAGGGCTTTGAAGCAAGAACTTCCTGAAGTTGTTCAAATAATTGAGGCTAAACATTACAATTATTCCCAAAATATGTGGCCTGACGGGAAATATAAATTTCAAAGGAACATTAAATTCAATTAATCACCCCCGCAAGTTTAGAGTGGCTCTCCTTGGGCACCACTTACTTCAGATACACGCAAGTAACCCACTGTTT
>JAPKEA010000153.1 GCA_028822275.1 Planktomarina sp.
CAACACAAAAAGTAACTAAACAGAGATAAATGAGACTACTTAAACTACCAATAAGCACAAACAGTACTAATCGACCTAAATTGCTCCCTTTCGCTTCAATAACTTTAGTTTTGTGGTTCATTGCTCAGCAGTAATGAATTTGTATGCAATTAAATAATATTCCCCCCAAAAGGTAGATATCCCAATGCGGCATCAACTTTTTTAGCAAACTATTTATGGGTGTAATAAACAGAACTGTACGACTTTTAAGGTCTCCACAACCAGCTGCTGAAAACAAACTACGCAGCTTGCGTGGTGATAAAAGGACAGCATCAATATCGAGTGGGCAAGTATTCACAATACGACGTGTGAGCGGATTATAGGGGTTATGTTCAATAACCAAACTAATTCCACCAGGACGCAAGACTCGTAACATTTCTTTACTAAACACTTGCCATTGTGACGCGGGAACATGGTGAAATACGCATATGGCCAGTGTCATATCAACACTGTTATCAGCCGCTGGTAATATATCACCGTTGTAGCACTTGTACTCGACTTCTGGATGCAACTGCCGCGCAACTTTGATGGATTGCTCCGATGGATCAACACCGATGACTTTTTTAAAAGATTTTTTTATATGGGCATGAAATTTACCAACACCACAACCCACATCCAGTAAAATCATATATGCAGAGTTTTTTCCTAAGTGAGTTATGACATCTATAGTCAAATCATTCTTATGTGACGTAAAAAAATTATGGTTGGCACCATACCTGTTTAGAGCTTTATCTATTTCTAAAGAATAGTCATCCGCATGAATATCAAAAATATCATTTTGTTTTTTTTGTTTGGTCAAAGTCTTTACCACACACACCACGGCGCGGTTCCATCTGCCCACATTTTTTGTAAGACATCACGCTCTCGCATTGTGTCCATAGGCTGCCAAAACCCGTTATGCTGGAAGGCTCGGAGTTCACCCTCTAAAGATAGCGTCTCCAATGGGCCACGCTCCCAGATAGTACTATCCTTTTCAATATAGTCTAAAACGCTTGGCGAAAGAACAAAGTACCCACCATTTATTACTGTATTGGAGCTTTTTGGTTTTTCTGAAAAATTTATAACTTTTTCGCCATCCATCTCAATTGCGCCAAATCGGCCTGCTGGTGCAACCGTAGTAACAGTTGCTTTTCGTCCATGCGTTTTATGAAATAGGATTGAGTTTTTAATATCAATATTTCCAACTCCATCACCATAGGTCAGGCAAAAGGCCTCATCATCTTTTATCCAAGGTGCAACACGCTTTATTCTTCCACCAGTTTCAGTATCTAGACCTGTCTCAATTAGAGTGACTCGCCATGGTTCCGCTTTTGTACCAGAAACTTCAATTTCATCAGCGCGCATATCAAACGTTACCGCTCCAGCTGAGTGTAACGCATAGTTGGCAAAGTATTCTTTAATCATATAACCGCGATAGCCTAAACAAATGATAAAATCACTAACCCCGTTGGCGTGATAACTTTTCATTATATGCCAAAGAATTGGCATTTCTCCAATATTTATCATTGGCTTAGGTCGTAGATGGCTTTCTTCAGAAATTCGGGTGCCACGCCCGCCAGCAAGAATAACGGCTTTCATCACTAACTCCGTTTATAGATTTCAACTGAATTCTCAGGCAATTCAGAAAAGTTAATTGACCGTTCAATCAACGAGACGGGACGCACTCGCACCTCATCATAGATTCGTCCAACATATTCTCCAACAATGCCGACGAAGATAGCGTTAAGCGCAACTGACATAAGTAAAAATACTACTAAGGTCGCGAAACCTGGAGGCCAAGTAGCACCAAACACTAGATATGTACCAACGTAATATAGGGCCATTAAAATTGAAGCAAAAAACACAAAGATTCCCGTAAAGCTTGCTAGTCGTAAGGGTACGAGTGAGTGGCTTACAATACCATCTGTTGCAAACCCTAACAGTCTCTTGAGAGGAAATTTGCTCTCATCAAATTTACGCTCTTCTCTATCATACTCAACACCAGTCTGCTTGACTGCAAGCGAGGAAACTAGACCTCGCGTGTATGGGCGAGCGTCATTAATTTGTGCAAGACGGTCGAGTACCTTACGGTCTACTAATCTAAAATCACCAGCATTTTCAATAATATTATCATCTGATATTGACCTAACCAATTTATAGAATGATTTACGCCCAGAATGTAATAATCTCGCTTCTTTACGCTGCCGCCTAATGCCAACCACAACATCGTGACCCTCTTTCCAAAGTCTCAAGAACTCGGGAATTATATCCACTGGATCTTGCAGATCGCAATCTAATTGGATCGCAGCGTTACCAGATACGTGACGGTAAGCAGTAATTACTGAACGCTGGAAGCCATAATTTCGAGCCAGCCTTAATACTTTAACAACCGGATCTGCCTGTGCTATCTTCTCAAGTTCTGCCTCTGTTCCATCTGAGCTATGATTGTCTGAAAATAATAGCTCAAGTCGGTAGTCATGTTCTATTTTTTTAAACAAAAGTTTCACAGCATCATACGCTCGCCGGATGTTACGCTCTTCGTTATAGACAGGTATCACAATAGAAATTAACGGACGAGCATCCTTCGACATTATCGATCCTCAATAATGGAAAACTTTGGCAGCGGCGCTATGAATTTTGATTTCAAACCACGAGCACGAAGTTGCTCCATGATCGGCTTCCCATAGTGCCACGCCAAAAGTAGTACATAATCTGGTTGTTCTTCAATCAAAATTGAATTTTCGACTACTGGGATGTGCATTCCTGGTAGGTACATGCCCAATTTAAGTGATGCCGGTTGCTCCGCAAGATACGGCAAAAGTTCCGGGCCAATACCACAAAAGTTCAATAGGGTTGAGCATCGTCCAGGGCAAGAATTACCAACAAATCGTTTGCCAGTACGCTTAGCCTTGTAAGCAAACTCCATCAGTTCATCTCGTGTTTGATATGCATTTTCCCTAAAACGGGTGTAGATATTGCGTCCATCCATGCCCTTAGATTTTTCTAACTTTAATAAATCTGAAACTGAGCCATTGTGTTGGCGCGTACCTTTTCGGGCGACATATGCCCTAATGTTTCCACCATATCGGTCAGCGCGCTCAACGGCGAAAACTTCCATCCCATAAAATTCAAACAAAACCACCAGTGAATTTAAACTATATGTACGTATATGCTCATGATATATTGTATCGTATTGAGCGCCTTCAAGAACATCCATTAGATAATGACTTTCAGTAATAAATACACCGTCATCATCAAGTAGACAGCTTATGCCACGCATTACTTCGCCTAATGGACCCATATGCGCAAAGACATTTGTTGTCGTAATTACTTTTGCTTTTCCATAATCTTTAACAATCTCACTTGCCAAAGACTCAGTAAAAAAACTCTGGATAGTTTCAATTGCATTTTCAGTACGTGCAACCTTAGCAATATTAGTGGGTTCTACTCCCAAAGTCCGCATATTGCTTTTCTTAAATCCAGTTAACAATGTTCCATCATTTGAACCTATGTCAACACATAGAGAACCTTGTTCCAAACCAATCTTGCCAACCACACTTTCTGCAAAAGCTTGTTGATAAACAGCTAACTCTTTTGTGATACCACTACGATATGGATAATCTGGTTTATATACGATGGTCCCATCAACAACGTAATCAAGCTGGGTTAACGTACATTTTTCGCAGCGATACAATCTAAGCGGAAAGCTAGTTTCTGGTTCATCCAACTGCGTTGTTGTCAGCAAGCTATCGCAAAGTGGTTGGTGTCCTACATCAAGAACTAATTCCAGAGCATTTGAGCCACAGACCTGGCAACGATCTAATGGACCTGGCACAACATCATGGTCAACATTCATAGTCAGACTTTCCTTAGAACTATCGTATTTGTTAAAGCGAACACCTAAAAACCTTTATAATAAAAAGTAAAATAATAATATTATCTTACCCCTAGCTCGTAGAAAGTTCCAGCCAGATCTGACCTTCATTTAGTAACAATTTTAAATACTTTTGAGATAATTACTTATCTGATCAGCCAACCTAAGTGCTTCGATTGCGGCTATAACGTCACAAAGTGGATCAACTCTTTTTTTGTTAGGATCAAAGAAAGCGTTTAATTGACGTTCCAATGGGCTGGAGAACCCCTTAGCTACATCGACTGTCTTTCCAGAAATACTGGCCTTTCCAGGCTCCTCTGAAAAATCAATCTGCCCGTCCCAGGAACCATTTTTTAAAAACAGAATTCGGTGTCGTTTTGAAGCATTTCGACGCATTTCGACAGTAATGCATGTGCCTGCAAAGTTAATCTTTGCTCCTATCCCATTCAGCCCATCTATTGGCCATGCGGTTATTAATTCTGTCGGCCCATCTAATGTGAAAAATTTTAAAATACTCCATATATGTGGTAATACATCCCACGCTACGTTAAGGCTCACGTCAGTTTTTTTTACTCCACCATGGCGTTTTTCCAATACAGGATCCGACCAGATCAATTTACCTTCTGCTGCAATTCCACAATTTTTACACACGTTGGAAAATAAATGGAGATTGCTGCTGTAACGAAATACTAGGCCAGTTAGGCATTGCAACGAGATTGCCTGTTCGACTAGTGCCTCAGCATCAATCAAGTTATTTGCAAAAGGCTTTTCTACGAACACCCTTTTGCCCGCCTTTAGTGCTGCCAACGCAGTAACTGCGTGGTCCTTAGCTAGCCTCGCAATCAAAACATGACTGACGCCAGCGTGTGTTAATATTTCTGATTGACTTGAGGCAGAATGGCAAACAACGTCAGAGCGAAGCCCATAGTTTGTGGCAAAGGTATTCCAAGCGTGTTGGTTACCCTCTGAATATACGAGTAAAGAGGACCCTTTAGGTAAAATCTTCATACTGGCGCTAGCCAACACCTTTGCCCATCGACCACCACCAATAATGGCAACCTTAATTGGTTTAATCATCACACATCATATCTGAGTTATATTGTAGAATCTGCCGTTGTGAGAGATCTCGCATGTCACCATTATTTGCCTGAACTTTATACCACTGCGCTGTCATCGAAACGGCTCTATTGAGCGTCCATGCGGGATCCCACCCGAGTTCTGAAATTGCCAGTGAGCTGTCCAGCATTAGAAAATTACTTTCAGGCATATCAGTAGCAGGATGTAGACTAATTTTTGGTAAATCCCATTTGGTTCCAAATTGTGAAAGCATGGCTGAAACCGTTACGGTATCCGCTGCGCTGGGGCCGAAGTTCCAAGAATAATTCGTATCGTTAGGGTTATTTAAAAGTTTTTCTGCCAAAGCTAAATATCCATGACAAAGGCATAACACATGCTGCCATGGGCGAGTTGCATTTAGATTGCGAATATTCAGCGTATCTCCCACACTTAGTGCGCGAACTAAATCAGGAACTAATCGGTCCTCAGACCAATCGCCACCACCGATAACATTGCCACCACGAGCAGTTGCAAGCGCAACTGGACAAGTACGGCCATCAAAAAGTCCACGATAACCATTTACAATCATTTCGGCTGCTACTTTTGACGCACTGTAAGGGTCTTTACCACCTAGAGCGTCCCCTTCGGAATAGGCATGCTGTTGTTCAGAGTTATGATAAACTTTATCTGTGGTTATACAGATAAAAGCTTTTATATCTGCTACTACCCGTAGGGCCTCAAGTATATTTGCGGTACCCATGACGTTAGTTTCAAAGGTGTTAAGGGGCTCTTGATAGGATCGGCGCACCAAAGGTTGCGCCGCTAGGTGGAACACTATTTCAGGCTGAATTAAGTCTATCCGTTTAGATAAGTGTTTTAGATTGCGAATATCAATAATATTGTGGTCAACATCATCTTCTAAATCAATCAGAGAAAACATGTTTGGTTCAGTATTCGGATTTAACGCTATCCCAAAAACATCGGCACCAAGCAACTTCAACCATGCACATAGCCAAGTACCTTTAAACCCAGTGTGTCCGGTAACCAGCACCCTTCTGCCATTAAAACTCTGTTTAAACCTCATCTTTATCCAACCATTGCTAGTTTATAAATCTTTTTAAATTTAAGTACTCAAGAAATTTAGCGGCGACTTACACTCATTTATCTCTTCTGACTTAACAGAAATTGAATAAGAGTGAATGATCCAATTAAATAATTAATAGCTTTATCCATTTCATAAATTAAAACATACAGATTAAAAGCCAAACCCAGCTTATACTCTCTGGAACCCCTTGCTGATCATCATAAAATTATAGTCTTAAATCTGCTAAAAAGACCAGAAGCTAAAAAGACCCCAAGTGCCACTAACGCAACACCCACAAGCTTCAGCGCAGTAACCTCTTCACCCAAAAACACGACACCACCTAAAAGAGCTAAGATTGGGATCAATGCACCAAACGCGGCTGTTTGGGCAGCACCTAGAAGTCGCACAGCATAGGTGAAAAGTAGCATCGCCAAGATACCCATTACAAAACTTTGA
>JAPKEA010000154.1 GCA_028822275.1 Planktomarina sp.
CGCCTAAACCAGCCACAGAAGCGGCAGCAGTCGAAGATTTGAGAAATTCTCGCCGAGATGGTGTCATAAATGTATTTTTAGTGGGTGTCATTTTTTCCTCCATAAGTGATAATTTATTGATCTCACTAGGTAGGAAGCAACGCTTGTGCCAAATTAGTTATTCACCTGATTATAATCATAATATTAGGAAGCAGGAACACACAACCCACGATGTAACAAATCCATTCGATGAAAGTGGTTGCGGGAACTGGATTAAACTTTGCCCAAACACACTATTAATAATAAATTGCAGGCTGTAGAGTGCGCTTCAGACATCATCGATCAGATAGGTGGCTGTAGCTGGAAGGGTGTCGGGGAGAGCTATGGTCGAGGCTACCAGGTGGAGCAGCTGTCGAGCCGGTTGGCGAGGGTTGTGGGGTAGCTTAGGGGTTGGAGACGCCTAAGGGAGGCCGATGGCCCATATGGTTGCCTCCTGCATCAAACGACAAGAATATCGCTTTATATCATTGATTTACATGCATTCTACTAAGAATTTTGTTGCCCCCACACCGAACAGAACAGAACAGAGTTTTCCTAGTTATTTTGCCAACACTAAAGCATGCCACGTTCAAGGTATGGAAGAAGTAGTCATACTTGCTGGGAGAGTTTTTTCGTTTTGGCTTCCGTGGAACTTGGAGTATACATGTTTTTACGAGGTAGTTAACATTAGTGAGGTATCGCTTTCCCATCTTCTGCATCAAAGAAATACATGTCTTCTGATCGAAAAATAAGGTTACACACAGCACCGACAGCGCCTACGAAAGATGTATCTGCCTTAGCACGCACCCGACTATTACCAAATTCAACCTCTACGAGAACGTCCGCACCCAACAGTTGCCGTGAATAAATTTGACACTCAAAGGCGCCAGGAATTTCTAACTGGGACACAGATGCTTTGTCTGGCCGAATGCCAACCAATAACTTGGTCTTACCTGCGGCTGTTAAACGCGCTTTGTTTTTTAGATCTAATTTTATAGTTTTATCTTCAAAGGCCAGAGCAAGATCATCGTCCATACGGGTCATCTCCATTTCCATGAGGGACATCCCTGGCTCACCTACAAATGTTGCGACCCATGAGTTTGCTGGGTTTTGATAGACCTCTTGAGGCGTATCAAACTGTTGAAGAACGCCATCATTCATCACTGCAATGCGGTCTGCCATGGTCAGAGCTTCTAACTGATCATGCGTCACATAGATGGTTGTTACGCCCAAATTGTGCTGTAGATGCTTTAATTCGCTGCGCATTCGCGCCCTCAATTTGGCATCTAAATGGGCAATAGGTTCATCAAACAAAAATACCTGTGGTTGGCGTACAATCGCACGGCCAATTGCTGTTCGTTGTTTCTGTCCTCCACTTAATTCTTGTGGACGACGTTCAAGAAGTTGTTCTATTTCTAGTAACTTAGCTACATCTATGACGCGACGCTTAATCTCATCAGTAGGAATATTTGCCTGTTTCAAGGGGTTGGCAATGTTATCAAAAATAGTCTTATGCGGATATAGCGCATAGTTTTCAAAGACCATTGCAATATCTCTATCCTTAGGAGGGAGTGTGTTGACAATCTTATCACCAAAAACAATTTCACCTGAGCTAATGTGTTCCAATCCTGCCAGCATTCGTAGCGATGTGGACTTACCGCAACCCGAAGGCCCGAGGAGGGAAACAAACTCACCGTCTTTTATATCCATGTTTAATTCTTTGACAGCAATTGCTCCGCCACCATAGTCTTTCCAGACGTTATTGAATGATACTGCAACCATTTTAGAATCCCCATATTTCCATTAGTCTTTTACTGCGCCCATTGTCAGTCCGGCTACTAAGTAGCGCCTGACAAGAAGCCCAAGTGGTATCATAGGTGCGGTCGTAATTACTCCTGCAGCCATGATTTTCCCCCAATCTATATTCTGTGGTTGCACCAATTCCTTGGTTGCTGCAGGTAATGTCTTGGCTCCTCCGCTGCCAATAATTGTCGAGAACAAAAAATCATTCCAAGCGAACAAGATGCACAGAATAACAAATGCCCCAATACCAGGAGCTGCCAGTGGCAAGATCATCATAAACGCCTGGAACCGGTTTTTGCCGTCCACCTGTGCGGCTTCTTCAATTGCATATGGTATTCCATCGAAAAAGCCCTTTAGCATCCAAATCGCAAAAGGAAGGTTGAAGGTTGTGTAGGCAAGGATCAACCCCGGCAGCGTACCAACTAGGTCGGCAGATCTGAAAATAGCATAGAGTGGCACGATCACTGCGACGATGGGGGCCATTCTGGTCGAAATTATCCAGAACAGTAAATCTTTTTTTCCACGGAATTCGCTGCGCGACAGACTGTATGCACACATTGATCCAAGCGTAACAGCAATTATTGCAGATCCAATCGATGCAAAAAGACTATTAAGTAGATATTCTCCAAAATTATTTTCCGTAAATAAAGCTACATAATGCGTAAATGTTGGAGAGAAATCAAAGAACATTGTAACACCAGCCCAGTCTCCTGCATCTGGTACCGAAAAAGCATCCAATAAGTCTTTGAATGAGGCCATAAACATAATGAAGAGCGGGAGGAGTGCCCAAATCAAGTAGAACCCAAGAAAGACAGGGCTAATCCACTTCAGTAGTTTTATAGCCACTCCTTTATCATAGGAAATAATTTCTCGTGATGCCATAAGATCAAGTACCTTTAAAACTAGCTGTCTGTTTCGCCCGAGAGGGCCTTTTTGCGTGCGGGGTCTTCGAGAATGCGAACAAGGATATAGCCAAATATGATTGTCACGATAAGCAAAGTAAGCGCGATTGCTCCGCCTCGTCCCAGCTTGAAATAAATAAAGGACACATCGAACAGGTAGACTGGTAACAAACGTGTCGCATTACCGGGCCCCCCCCCTGTCAGAGCCAGAATAGCATCAATAAAGCGGAAATTATCCATAAACCTCAAAAGAATGGCTATCAGGAGGAATGGATAGATATTAGGAAGGCTAACGTTGAAAAAGTTACTAATTGAGCCCGCGCCATCGACCATATTGGCCTCAAGCTGGTCTTGTGGCACTCGCTTTAGTCCGGCAAGCGTGATCAGCGTAATTAGCGGTGTCCATTGCCAGACATCTACAAGAATAATTCCATATAATGCAGTGCTGGTACTAGCCAAAATAGATGCTTCCCCGAGCAGTCCTAAACTTTCAAAAATCCAATGATACCAACCAAATGTACCATTATATAGGTAATAGAATAGTAAGCCCGCAACGAGGGGAGATACCATCATTGGCATAAGGAACAATGTGATCAGTATTTTCTCATAGCGCGAATTATTCAAAACAACTGCAAGCGCTACGCCGACAAGAACTTGGATAGTCAGGCAGATTGCACTGTATTTTAGCAGCATACCCCAGCCTTCGATATATTTAGCATCTGAAAACATCCGACTGAAGTTATCAAATCCAACGAAAACATCGCCCCGGGCTCCAAACCCTACTTTGTGGAAGCTCATATAAACGAGCCACAAGAATGGATAAATTGTTATCGCTGCCAAGAGTGTGATCGCCGGCGCTGCGAGATAGACGTAGAACATGCGGCTTGGAGCCTGATTGTATTGAGCCGGAAGCCCACTTACTTCCGTGAAGCCCCAGTCCTTATCAGACATTGCCGGATGGGTTTCTGATGCCACGTTGATAGTCATTGCTTTCTCCAAGCCAATTGAGAGGCCAAAACATAGTAGTTTTCCAAATAAAAGTGGCGTTTCTTACAATTGCCTTTCTTGCCCCAAAATTTTATTCTTCAAAAGGTTTCTTTATGAGAAGGATGCAGCTGCCGCTGCGCCCTTCTCATTGGAGGTTTTCCTAGTGTAGGTTATCAATTTGAGATTTGATATTATTGCACGCTTCTTCTGGCGTCACCTGCCCAGCCACGCACTGCTGTGTTTCCGAAGCCATGATTGAGTAATATTCATTCGCTTCCGGAACTTTTGGACCAAGGACGAAGTTAGGAGCTTTAATGCCAAAGTCGTACACAGCATCAAAGGTGAGTGCATTTGGCATGGTAGAGGGACGCGTCCGCGCCTCTGCAACACCAGGCATTTTCATCACAGACTTGCGTGTTGGGGTGCCGCCAAGACCTGTAAGCACTTCGTGTTGCAATTTGCCAGTCGTCGCATACACGCAGAAAATATATGCCGCCCTTTGAACATCTTCCGAGGCATTGCCGTTAATGCCTACTCCACCTACGCCACAGTTCGTGCCATTCACGGCAGGTCCGCCGTTCACGATCCAGCTCGGTTCACCTTTTGGACACGGCGCATAAGCCGTCAGACCGCCTGCGGCTTTTGAAGTTTTTTCATCTTCACATGAAGCTGCAAACTCGTGGTACTGAACCTGCATCGCGATGTCACCAGATTGATACACTGTGTTCAATCCTAGCGTATCATTGGCCAGGTTGTCAGGATGGCACACATCAGCCTGCTCTTTGAACTTCTGCATAAGAAGGACCGATTGAGCGTCACCCCAATTAGACGGAGGTGGCGTTCTACTGCCAAGCGTGTCGTCGATAGGCCAGTCTAACCATTGACCATGCGCAAAGAACATCCGCTGTACGTCCAATTGGGTTGTCCAAGCAAATGAACCATGGTGCTGAGCGTAACCATACGGTACGTCGGCCCCACCAGCGCGCTTGTTCTTTAAAAATTCAGCGAAGTCGTAGACATTTTTCCAAGTGGAATTTTCATTGTATTCCATCCGGTAGCCGTATTCAGCCTCAAAGTCTTTTGTATTCTGTTCATAGATATCTTGGCGGTAAAACGTACAAGCTACCGCGGCATCGTAGGGCAATGCGACCAAACGATCGCGGTCATAAAAGCGGCCACAGGCATCAAGGAAACCCTCAAAAAACACGTCAGCTCCGTAACCTTCAGGATCCTGAGGCAATGTGTTGTCGCCAATCATCGGCGTCATATCTGCATAGTAATCGGCAAATGGTGCGCCAATGGGTTTGTCTTGAACGTAACTGATTGGGAAATCTGCATTACCGCTCTGAAGATCGATACCAACTTTCTGCTGTACAGCAGGCAGGCCATCAGTGATAACCTCCACCTCAATTCCGGTCAGTTTATAAAAGTCACCGATTTTTTCACGGATCGCGAATGAAGGTGGCGTATTTTCTGACATGAAAACAAGCTTTGAGCCGGCATATTGTCTCCACTTAGCATCATCAGAAGATGCCGCTTGAACCGGAGTACGCGAAATAACCGTACTCAGCCCAACCATAAGAGACCCAACACCGAGCGATGCAACACTACCGCCGCCTAATTCTAGGAACTTTCTTCGTGAAACTTTTTTATGTATAGCATTTTTAGGTACGTAAAACATATTATCCTCCCTTTTTTGATGCCTTATGGCCTCAGTTCAGTTTCGGACCATTGGCTTATCCAGCAGCAGTTGTCTTTTTACTCCTACGCCGATAACTAAATTACAAGCAACGATTGTGCCGATTGGTCAGGTCACATGGATCCAACACACGGCATTGCACTTAATGACCCCATGCAAATACCATATAAGGAGTTGCTCACAGATTAGGCGCTGGATGCCGCGACGACGCAGGGGCGAACCATATCCATTACTGTACCAGGCCATCGGTGGACGCAGCAGGACCAATCAGCAGAATTAATCAGAGAGTACCTGGAAACCGAACAGGAAGCATCTCATAACGCCATATGGGATGGAACAGAATACAATGACCTTTACTATTAAAAGTGTATGGCGACTTAGATACAACATTAAAGGTGGTGGGATCCGGGGCGGGTCACCCGGGGGGGCCGCATGGCTCCGAGGGGCCCGGGCGTAGCGGTCAGCCAGCGAAGTTCGACCAGCCCCGCAACGATTGTATAGGCCATGATAAACAAAAGTAATCAGTGGCTGTGACCCAATCTGTTGTTACCTAACCGGTAAGTTTGGGTGCTTTTGTTACGTATCACCAGCACCACTCAAACCTACTATTTCTAGCAGTCTAACCGCGTAACCCACTGCGGTGCCATTGTAACCACCTATGAACATACTGCCGCAGCCGGGTGATACTGGCTGTGCGCTCGTGAAGCTGGCAAGAACGTTCTATTAGGCGGGTTAGGCTAACCTGTGAGGGCGTGAGCGGTCTATGCGGCCATAACCAATATCCCAGAAAATAAAACCCCCTTTATGTTGGTTCTATAAAGCGTTCCTGCGGATGTACTTTCACTTTGAGATCATCCAGCACAGCATACATTTGCTTGATAGCCTCACACAGCTTGTGTCGACTTGGGGCAAAGATAACGTTGGTTGCGGGAGCTAGATCACAAGTCTTCCACCAAACATTAATGTGTGATTTTATTCAATTATTTTAGAAAAAATTGATCAGGCAAGTCAGCCAATTGAACATCATTTCCATCACTCATTGCGACGCAAA
>JAPKEA010000599.1 GCA_028822275.1 Planktomarina sp.
CTCTTTACGTTTTGTTCTTATTGCGGATTTCGTATACATAATAGTTGTTACAACGCTGCTTATTGGGCGCTTAGTCCAAATAGCGGCTGCTCGGTGGGCGCACTCAGCGGGATCAAGATTACATCTTCGATTAACCACAGCTTTTTCTGTGATTGCTTTATTCCCAACCGTTTTAGTTGCTCTTTTCGCAGTATTATCAGTAAATCAAGCACTCGAAGGCTGGTTCTCTGATCGCGTTCGTAATGCCGTTGGAAGTTCTCTTGCGGCCGCTCAGGCTTACAATGCTCAAACTCAGGCTGGTATTGTACAAGACACTGAAGTATTTGGAATTTTACTTAATAACCTCAATCGAGATAGCAGAAGTTCTTTTGGTGTAAGTGAAAATGAGCTTAGCGCTGAATTGCGCCGACACGAAGTCGAATTCGAACGTGGCTTTAAAGAAACTTACATTATCAATAATTTGGGCTCAATCAGGTTGCGTGGCGTTTCATCTTATTTGTTCGACTTTGAAAAGCCTACGGAAGTGCAAATTCAGAACGCATCTGAAAATACCGTGACGGTTATAGAAGATTGGGAACACAACGAAATTAGAGCACTCATCAGGCTTCAGGGTTATTCAAACCACTTTTTGTATTTATCACGCACTGTAGATGGATCGCTATTAAAACTATTGGGTGAAACCACTGAAACAGCAAATTACTATAACCAATTGGAGTCTGATCGCGGGCGGCTTCTATTTGATTTTGGGCTCCTTTACCTAGCTTTTGCTGTAATTTTAATTTTGACTGCGACTTGGCTTGGTCTCTGGTTTGCCGAGCGTCTTGCGAGTCCCGTCGGAAGGATGGCGGCCGCAGCTCAAAGGGTTGGAGCGGGGGACCTTGATGCGCGTATCGAAGGTATAACTGGAGATGACGAAATTGCGATGTTAGCCCGTTATTTCAATCAAATGACCCATCGCTTAAAGGGTCAACGGGATACATTGATAGAAAGCTCCAATCAAGTGGATAGACGGCGGCGGCTTTTTGACTCAGTTTTAAGTTCAGTGACTTCTGGAGTTATTGGTGTTGATAACTTAGGTTTTGTTACATTTTTAAACCGTTCTGCGCAGCGGGTTCTGGTGATTAATGATATAGATGAGAATAGTCCCTTGTATCAAGTGGTACCTGAATTTTCAGATTTGATTTCTGTTTTGAACAGTTCAGTGACCGATGTTGTGCAACGTGAAATTAAATTGGTTCGGAATGGCAAACTAGAAAGTCTTCTTGTTCGGATTACCCTCCGAACAAACGAACAGGAAACTGCCGAAGGATATGTGATTACTTTTGAGGATGTGACTGACTTGGTTAGTGCGCAGCGAATGGCTGCTTGGGGCGATGTCGCCCGCCGCATTGCTCATGAGATAAAAAACCCTTTAACCCCAATTAAACTATCCGCAGAAAGGATTAAACGAAAATTTGCTCCAAAATTGGGAGATGATTCCGATCAATTAGAGAATATGACTTCGGTCATAGTACGTCAAACGGATGAACTTCGCAGGATCGTTGACGAGTTTTCTCAGTTTGCTAGGATGCCAGAAGCCGATCGTCAACCTTTTAACTTTGGTGAATTTTTGAAGGGTGCAGTGTTACTGCAAGAAAGTGGTCAACCAAGTGTTAATTTCAAACTAGACTTGCCAGATGAAGAGCTTTTAATAGATGCTGACGCTTCAATGATCGGCCGCGCTGTGACAAACCTTTTAAAAAATGCTGGTGAGTCTATTGAAGATTTTATTGCATTAATACCTGAATACGTAGGTGAAATACGAGTTGTGGCC
>JAPKEA010000600.1 GCA_028822275.1 Planktomarina sp.
CGTTAGCTCATTGTCTAGGGTTAGGTAGCGCAGGTTTTGTTGCTTTGCGACTTGTTTCACCAGTGTCGTTTTCCCAGCTTGGCGAGGGCCTGCCAGTAGGATGACAGGGGTGTCCAATTGGGCCTCAGCGATGCGGGGCCCTATAATTCTTGAGTACAGTAATGTTGTTTGCATGCGATTCATGTGAATATAGTAGCGTTTAATGTGGATTATAACAACGTTAATTTAGGAATGGTAGTGCGTTAATTTCGGAATTTAAATACAAACATAACGCACAGATTTACTTACTTGCTTATGAATATTTGGAAAGCGTGCTTGTTTTAACTCTAATTGATCACAGAGCTCACGGAAATTTTTATCGTGATTTAAAAAGACATTAATTTACCTGACTACCGTTTGCGAAGAATGCATTTACGTGATCTGGCTGATTCATTCACATATGGATGAAAAACGGCATATCTAATACGACCCCAAGAAGCTCGTGATATAGGTTGATATACGCAAAGAATAGTTATCTGAGTTTGAATTTCTGGGCAGCAGAGTTAGCGAAAATGAATTATAATATTCGTCAAACTGCTTTCAATTACGGATTGACATGAAAACTGCCCTCATCACCGGTGTTACCGGCCAAGATGGTGCCTACCTTGCAGAATTTCTTTTGCAAAAGGGCTACATCGTCCATGGCGTTAAGCGCCGGTCATCTCTATTTAATACTGCTCGTATCGATCGCCTGATCGAAGCCTCTTCTCGAGGGGATTGTGAGTTTCACTTTCACCATGGCGATATGACGGATTCCTCGAGTCTTTTCAATATCATTCAAAAAACGCAACCCGATGAAATATACAATCTGGCAGCGCAGTCCCATGTAGCTGTTTCTTTTGAAGAGCCGGAATACACCGCTAATGCTGATGGCACAGGCGTATTGCGTGTTTTAGAAGCCATTCGTAGTTTGGGATTAGAGAATAAAACCCGTTTTTATCAAGCATCTACTTCTGAGCTTTATGGCAAGGTTCAAGAAGTTCCTCAAACTGAAAAAACTCCCTTTTATCCTCGTAGTCCATATGCTGTTGCTAAATTGTATGCCTATTGGATCACCATCAATTACCGTGAAGCGTATGGTATTTATGCTTGTAACGGCATTTTATTTAACCATGAGTCGCCATTGCGTGGTGAAACCTTTGTTACTCGTAAAATCACTCGTGCGCTTGCGCGTATCAGCTTGGGAACGCAGGATTGCTTATCTCTGGGTAACATGGATGCTAAGCGTGATTGGGGTCATGCTAAAGACTATGTACGTATGCAATGGCTTATGTTGCAGCAAAAAGAAGCGGATGATTTTGTGATCGCTACAGGAGAACAATACAGCGTTCGTGAATTTGTTGAAATTGCCTGTGCTAAATTAGGGATGACAATCACTTGGCGTGGTGAAGGGGTGGAAGAAAAAGGCTATAATGCGGATGGTAATTGTATTGTTGCTGTGGATCCAAAGTACTTCCGTCCTACAGAGGTAGAGACCTTATTAGGTGATGCAACTAAGGCGAAGACCTTATTAGGCTGGGAGCCTGAAATTAGCTTTGATGAGTTAGTTTCAGAAATGGTTGACTACGATCTAGCCGAAGCAAAGGTAGAGCAGCAAACGGGTGTTTTACCTCGTCTGGTGAGTGAGCTTATATGAGCTTCGGGTTTGAAATAACTGAGTCAGAAAGTGTGACAGGTGTTTATGCCATCGCGCCTTCTGTGGCGACAGATTTCCGTGGTGATATTTGGACGTCATTTTTGAAAGGTGATATAGAAACCTTGTTGCCTTGCGAC
>JAPKEA010000601.1 GCA_028822275.1 Planktomarina sp.
ACGGAGTTTAAACATTGAACGGCATCGTGACATACTGCTTGCGAGTACAGATGCACAACAGTTTTTCTCAGTTCTTCAGGCCTCATTAACCGACGATGGAGACAGCGAGAAGATATTCGTAGGAACTGTTCACAGCGCTAAGGGGCTAGAGTGGGATAGCGTCTTTTTTATGGGGTTTGAAGATGGGCACCTCCCACAAAGACAAAGCCTTGCGCCACAAGCATACGATGAAGAACGTCGTATTGCCTATGTTGGTATAACCAGAGCAAAGAACTTTTTATTCTTAACCGTACTGGCTTCTCAGAAGGATAAAGAGATTGAGCGTTCGCCATTCTTAGAAGAGATGTTCGGGCCAGCGGCTACTTCAAGCAAACAGGACAAAAAGAAAACTAGTCCTAAAAAGAAGTCTGAAGACGCTAACGAAAACCCAATTTTTGAACGGATTAGAAATTTACAGCGTAAAGCAGCAGATACTGCCTGCACTGCGTCAGAAGCTGACGCCGCTAAAGCGATGGCAGAAAAGCTTATGGCAAAACATAATGTTGGTACAAAAAATGGCAAACTATTTACCATGCCTGCTTCTGCCTCAGACCCAACACTTCACGCACGGCGCACTCGTGATGAATTCCACAAAAAAGATGTTAGCCAAACGGAAACTGATGCGTGGAGAAAAGAGCGCTGGAAAGCGTACCAAGATAAAGTTGTCCAAAATAATTTAAATAATGCTAATATGGCTGGCGGATTGGGTGGAGATGGATCAGGCTGGACCGATGGCTCAGGCGGGTCAGGGTTTTTACAAGAAGCAGGCTACACGACCAGAAAAGATGGTCCGTCAGCAACCAAGAGACAACAAATTTTAGCAAACGTTTTGCAGGGAAATATTGATTTGCCAGACTGGCTAAGCGAAACAGTTCATATCCAGTGGGGTGCATCTAATACTCCTGAACGATTGAGAAAAATTCGAAATACATTGAACGTAGCTTTAGGAACTCAAATGGGGCGGACATATCCTTCCGCCCAAGCTATTGAGAAGTGGAAAGTTGACATAGAATTTCTGGACAATCGACTGAACGTGGATTTGAACTAAAGTAAAATAGTTTTCAATTTAATAAATGGAAATTGACTAAAACCCAATCAAGAAAGTTACGTCATGCCCACCGATTTTATTTCCCCTCAACTTCACATAAGCAATATAGTCCATGGACGGAGAAACATACAAAATAGAGTAGAATACCTTTTAGACCCAACTGGGGAAAACCGTCTCGATTACGACATCCCAGAACAAATTGTTCTAAAACGGTGGAGGTTGCGGGAACACGCAGACTATAATTTCGGTGGTATGCGCTTAAGCCCAAATATATGGCGTTCAATTAAAATGGTACTTGGCGACGACTACACACGCATCAGTAAAATGAGTGCTAGTGAAATCAACACTAGCTACCAAAATGCCTCTGACAGACTAAAGGTCGCAAATTACAAAAAAGTGGTTGGAGAAAATATACTAAAACTTATTAAAGGTGTAGGGTTAGCTAAGTTTAAGATATTGATGGTAAGGCATAACGGCCCTGATCGTTCGCATATCTATGGGACGCCAGACTTATATCTTTGGGCAACATCTAAAGCTAATAGTACGATCAAATATGTACGTTTTGTTGAGGTGAAACGACCAAGAGAGCATCTAAAGGTACATCAAAAAGAAGAACTGGGCTTCTTGAAAGACGAATTAAACATAAAGGCTAGAGTTTTAAGATTGATAGAAGCTAATAGAAAATAACCTAAAAGTTTTAATTTACTTTGTGACAAAACAGTATT
>JAPKEA010000155.1 GCA_028822275.1 Planktomarina sp.
TCCTCGGCATTTGGTTTGTTTGCCAAGCGTTGGGATGGGCAGCTGGGCAAATTCGATGCAACCATGCAAAACGCGCGTAATATCATGTTAGTGCAAGAGGTATTAGACAGTCTGGTACCCTACATGGCCTATGACGCCAGAGGCAAGCCTAAAATTTATTTTGAGGGTAACCGCAATGGCTTTGTTGCAGTGTCTAGCAAGTCTATCTATGGACGCGGTGACTTTGCAGTTGTTCGTTTTTCTGTGCGGCAAAAGACTGACTTAGCCTATCAAGTTATTTATGAAGAATGGCCAATGTTTGACGACGTTTTAAGATCTATTGACCAGCCGGTTACTTTTTCAGTGCCACTCATTTTATTTGATCCGGTGACTAATCCACGGTTTGAATATTTTGGTTGGGCTGACCTAGAGGATAAATTTCCAAGGGATGACATAACCCTACCAAAGCCACCGTCATGGTTACAAAACTATAATGCCTTGGCCATTGGTTTGTCACCCTTAAAGGCCGCCCTTAGGTTTAACACGCCGGCGGGAGAGTTGCAGGCCATCTCAATTCTTGCAAGTGAAAAACCAGCATTGTTAAGCGGTTATCGCGGAATTTTCAAAAAACAGGGTGTAAAACAGCAACTCGATAATCAGGCGCCTATAGACGATGATGATCAAGAGGACTTCGACGATGACTATGACTGGGGTTGGTGATACTTGCCGGAAGACGTCGTTAAAGGCCCTTAAAGAGTCAGGCGTGGCTCTTTTGCAGGTGCTACTGATATCCCTCGTGATTTCATTGTTGGCGATTCGGTTTACGCAAACTGCTCGCGATCAAATTATTATAGCGGAGCAGTTCAATAGCCGAGTCCAGGCGCAATTTATGGCCTATTCGGCTAAAAATGCGGCGGTCTTTGCGGTGCTATCAGATCGTATGACACCCATGATGGCTATGGGTCAAGGGTCTGACCTAGTTCTCCAAATCAAAAATAAACTAGGTCGCCATGGTGACCCAGTGACCTTTGAAAATGGGGTTGTCATCGCGTTGCAAGATCTTAATGGGCTCCTTCCCCAGCGCTTCCCGCATCATCCTTTTTGGCCTAAAGCGCTTGTCGGTCTGGGTTTGACAGAGCAACAGGCAAAAGAGCGTCTGGGTGTTTGGTCAGACTTCCAGGATTCAGATGTTGACGCATGGATTCCGGGAGAAAAAGAGCCGGTCACTTTGCGGGCAGGGCAGGCTTATCTCAATGGATTTGCACAAACTGACTTACCACTGCGGTGGGTTTTCGAAGATCAGCCACAGCTGATAAAGACACTGCTAAGTCTCTCTGACATTAATGCTCCTTACGCATTAAATATGGGCAATGCCCCCAGGCCTTTACTGCAGGCTTTGTTTGAGTCTGATACCAGTGCGACAATGATCAGCGATAGAGGGTTAAGCAAAGTGTTTGTAGGGCAATTACTGCCTATAGCTATGGTTGATGAATTCAATCCGCAGACGTCCGTCAGAAATTCATCACGCTTGCAAATCAAAACCTCAATAACCCAAGAACAGGCGAGTTGGACTGAAACAACGACGCTATACCTGACTCCTTTTTTGGACCCCCCCTATCGTATTTTGACCGCAAAATAAGGCCTATTTACTGTTCATTACACAGTTAATTATGCGTCAATAGAAATAACGGATATACTAAACACGCATGTTACGGATAAACCTCTGCATGGCAAATGCCGAAGTGTTGTTAACCAAAGAGAACTGAGAATCTTGCAAGCAAAGCCACTACCATTAACTTTGGCCAATAAGGTACTTGATTATTTACTCAAGTATGTAAGCTTTTGGTCAAAAGGCTTTTATCCGTTCGCGCGCGGTGGCCAACTGCAGGCTCAAAAAACCGCAGCTACCCGCAGTTGGATCGTGGTGGTCGGTAGGCAACATTATTTTGAATCGGTGACTGACTATCCTATTGGTGATTTGGCCGATGTTAAAAAAGTACTTAAAAATCTTCCCTGGGCATTTCCATTTAGCGGCCAACAGTTTGATCAAATAGAGCGCTTAACGGCACAGTCCCACCGTGTCACCAGCTGGGTGATTAAAGATCAGGTTATGGCCAGTCTACTACCGCGACCCTTGCTGGTTATTCCTGAAACTGCATGTATCAATGCACTTCAGCAGTCCCATCCACAGCTACTGAGTCGCTTGAAACATACCCTAATAGTGGCCAATACGAATGATGGAATTATCTCAAACGTTTATCAAACTGACCTGTCAAATGGTTCTGCGGCAGTATCTCGGGACAACTTTCTTTCGTCTGTAGGTTTATCTGAGCAGGCTAGTTGGCAGCGGAATGATGATAAAGAAACGCATGACCAGCTCCTAAAGGGACTGGGGACAATCCTCAAAACCGCGCCACTGAATTTTGCCTTGCCCTTTAAGTCACCATCAAGTGTTACTTATCCTTGGAAAAACGGGCTTAAATTACTTGGTGGTTTGCTGGTTGTTTATCTATTCCTCACCTCGGCGTATCTTGTCGCGTCAACCGCGTGGGTAGACCACAGAATTGAACAGCTGCGTGTTCAGTCAGAGCCAGTCATTGAGCTTCGTCAGCAGGCCACACAGTTGCAAGCTGAGTACTCTGCCATGGAAGCGCTGGTTTCAAGCGTTACGCCCATGTGGGTGGTGTGGGATTTGGCCCTAGATCTGGCTGACAGAGGTGTTACCCTGCGCAATGTCCATAAAGAGTCTGGTGGCGTAATCTTCTTTCTAAGCGCCTCGAAAGCGTCCGATGTAATGAGCTTTTTAAGTAAAGATCCACGGGTGGCCAGCGCAGACTATGCCTTTCCTGTTAGTCAAAAAAACACAGGGCAAGAGTTTGCCGTTAAAGTGGTCTTTGTCGCTCAGCAAATAACGCTAATGGCGGAGTTAGGCGCGGTGACTACCATTGAATAAGTATGTTACGCAAAACACTATGCTGCTGATTATAGGTGTCTTAGTGGCCTTAAAGTTTATGGTGCTGCCATTGTGGGCTTGGCAGTCCGAGCAGCTTGGCCAATTGCAAGCAAAAAATCGTCAACTCAGCAAATTAAACACAGTCATTGATGGTCAGTCGAGCTATGGGCGGCAAGCCAAGCAGTTGAATGCTGAAATTGCGCGTCTCAATAATTATTTCTACGTTGATTCTTCAGCGACAAAATTAACCATTCAGCAGGACATTGAAAAAATATTTGCTGAGCACACAATTAAGGTAGAAGGATTTAGTTGGTTGTTTGATGACGGGAAGGCGCTACGCTCGTTGCGTGCCGCTGTGCGCTATAGTGGCGACTATCATAACATGATAAAAGCGCTTTGGGCGCTGGCTAATCAACCAAAAGTGGTTAGGCAAGTTGATTGGCGGCAATCCCTAAAATCGGCAGCGGGAGCGGGCATTAAGGCATATACCGCCAAAGGCACTATTAACTTAGAATTTTTTGCACGGGCTGCGCCCCCTGCGCCTTTGGGGCAGGCCGGCTTACCCTTACAGGAAGGGTCTACGGATGAGTGATAGTGAGGTGTTAAAAGGGGTGAAAAGGCTCGCTGGCGCTTGGGATACTCGCTACATGCCCTTGATCTGGGTTTTTTGTCTATTGGTTGTATTTGATATATTTGATCGTTTTGTACCCCAAAATGTTACCGGTTCGCGTCTTGCTGTTTCAGTAGATATGCCGTTGGGCGACATGCCGCGACTTAACGATCAGGCTTATCAGGCGTATTTAGAAAAACTGGCCGCTCATGTGACTCCGGTAACCGTGGATGCACCGGAGCCGGTTGACAACATTAACGTCAGTGCGCAAAACGATGTTTGGCAGGCCGGCGCATTTAGCTACAAGCTGCTGGCGGTGTTTCAAAGTATGGACCAGTTTGCCGTTCTCCAGCGCGTCGAGGTTGCGAGCGGTGAGCGTCAAATTATTGATGCGCGGCTGGGTGATGTTATTGATAAGCACACTGTTACTGAGATCGCTTTGCACAGAATGGCGATTACATCGGTTGCCGGTGAGCGGGTTGAGCTGGTGCTTTTCGAGCGTCCTCAGGATGTCGTGCTTGGGGTAGACATAAATGTTGATGATGATCTTATAAATTAATGTAGTGGATCACGAGCTAAAACTGTAAAAATGATAAAAAGGAAGCAACGTGAATAGTAAATACACAGTCTTGTTACTTATGGTCAGTACGCTGATTAGTGGTTGTACGAGTTCTATGCTGTCGAGGCACACCGTATTACCCAGTGGTGCCTTGCCGCACGTCTCAGTCAATGGGTCGTACTTAGAGGTTGACCGAGGCAGTGCTAAAGGGTCCAATGCAAGTGAAGCTGGTCGTAGCGACAGTAGTCAGTCCTTGGGCGGGAGTGCTGATGGTGATGTGAAGCCCTCTAAGCAATTAGCGGTTGAGAACCTCAAGTCGATTCCTTGGCCCTCAGCTGCGCTCAGGGATGTCTCATCGATGGCCGACATGTTTAGCGACCAAGTCGCGGTAGCGGTCAGCGCCAATAAGATGCCACTGCCCGATTTCATTCATTATGTATTTGGTGATCTTTTGGCTATTAACTATGTCCTTGACCAAACAGTGCAGTCATCAAAAGCATTCGACGAAGACAGTGTCACCTTAAGTGTGGTTAACCAAATCAGCCAACAAGATCTGTTCACGTTGGTAGACGAGCTTTTGTTAAAGCGTGGCATACAACTAAAATATGGCGATGGAACCTTTTATGTTTATCGACCAGATACGGGTGAGGCTGAGGCAAAAGTGGTTGTTGCAGTCGGGGGGCAACCCTCAGATGTTCCCAATACGACCCAGCTTATTTTGCAGGTTGTGCCGTTAAAATTTGGTATTAAAATAAGTATCGAGCGTGCGTTGATAAGCAGTTTAAACGTCAAAATACAGCCTGACTATGAGCAAGGGGTTCTAGAGATTAGGGGCAAGCGTGCGAGCATTTTACGCGCCCTAGAGTTAATTAAGTTGCTCGATACCCCAGCCACTCGGGGCAAGCATATTGCTATTATTGGTCTGACTTTTGTCACCCCCGCGGCGTTTGGGCAAGACGTGTCGGTATTGCTTGAAAATGAGGGCATTGTTACCGCGGTGGGTCAGTCGAAGAATTCAAATGTGGTGGTAGTTCCCTTGGCCCAAAAAGGGGCGGCTGCGATTTTCGCTAGTAGTGATCTGTTGCTTGAACGTGTGAAATACTGGGCGACGATTATTGATGTCCCCGGAGAGGGTAGCAACGAACAATACTTTCTTTATCATCCGCTGTACGCCCGGGCATTAGACCTTGGTAAAAGCGTCAGCGCGTTGCTGGGTTTCAGTGGGGGCTTTTCGGATGGCCAAAATTCCAGTGGCACTAACTCAGGGCCCACAACCGGTAATGCACCTATGTCGGTGCGAACAGCTGGCCTGAGTACCGAAAAGATCAAAATGGTGGTTGATGAGCGCGCTAATGCTTTAGTTTTTTACACCAGTGGAAGTGAATACAGTGCGCTCATGCCGCTGCTCTCAAAGCTTGATATCCTTCCCAAACAAGTAAGTTTAGATATCACCATTGCTGAGGTGACCTTGCAAGATGAGTTTAAGTTTGGTGTTGAGTGGGCGCTGTCGCGTAGTGAAGTTACCCTAACAACACAGGGTGCCTTTGGTGCCTCCGCCGTTGGAGGGCTTGGCCTTATAGTGGACGGCTTTGAAGGGCCGCTGACGGCAAATTTCCTCAACACCAACAGCTTGGTTAAGGTACTGTCTAACCCCACTGTGATGGTGCGAGATGGGGTGCAGGCAACTATTAATGTGGGTTCTGACATATCCGTGGTGGGTGCCACGACCCAAGATCCTATTAATGGCGAGCGTCAAACTACAACTTCTGAGTACCGCAAAACCGGTGTTGATGTCACTGTGACTCCAACTGTGAATGCTCAGGGTATTGTTGTCATGGAGATTTCTATGACTATTTCCAATTCAGTGCCCAGTTCAACCGGTGCCTCGGGTAATCCGGATATTTTTGAACGTTTAATCGAGACTGAAGTGGTGGCTGAAAGTGGTCAAACCATTATGATTGGCGGTTTAATTAGCGAAAACGTATCAACCGGCGGCAGTGGTGCGCCGGGATTGGCTAGTATTCCGCTGTTGGGTAGTCTGTTCAAGTCTAAAAGCGACAGTAATGACCGCACTGAGCTGGTCATGCTGATTACCCCCAGGGTAATGGATGCGGCTGATCAATGGGATACGGTCAAAGACGAGTTTCAACGTGGCCTCAAGTTTTTGCAAATGGAATAGCCCGTGCCAAAAGTTAAGTTGTAACGGTTAACGGCTAACTGCAACTACAGCTTGACCCTTGAGGATGGTGCATATTGCTGCTGTATATGCGTTAGCCAATACGGGTCAGCATGGGTAAGGGTTGATTGTTAACAGTGATGACACTTATACAGGCAGTAATCACCA
>JAPKEA010000156.1 GCA_028822275.1 Planktomarina sp.
ACGGAATTGGCCCAAAAAATTACTGAAGTAAAGTCCCGAGGTGACACATATGGGGAGGCTACATGAAGGTACGAGTTTATAACAATTGGCCTCCTGGTCATGTTCCGACACCCGGGTATTGGCGTGGAAAGACGGGTGAAATTGAGCGTAAAATTGGACTGTTTAGTAACCCCGAACAAAATGCCTATCGTCACACACCAGAGCAGAGAGAGCTACTCCGCGTGAGGTTTAAAATGTCTGAGGTTTGGGGCGCAAACGCTGAAAATCCAAATGACGAAATAGAAGCTGAAATTTACTCTCATTGGTTGGAAGCCGTCTAATGCCCCATGACCATCATGATCACAGCCACTCACCGGCTCCAGGCACAGTTTCTCCGTCTGGTCATCCCTACCGCCAAGATGATGATAGGCCGTTGACTTATTGGCAAAATATGGAAATTACTATTCGTGAATTACTAGTTGAAAAAGGCCATATTACCACTATCCAGATCCAAAATAAAATTGATAAAATGGATGCTCGCAGCCCAACCAATGGCGCAAATGTTGTTGCCCGCGCATGGACAGACCCAGAATTCAAGGCCGCTCTGAAGAACGATGCCGCGCAGACCACACGCGATATGGGTTTTGATATCGGTCCGATGCATCTGATTGCAGTCGAAAATTCTGATATGGTCCATAATGTAGTCATCTGTACGTTATGCTCATGCTACCCACGGAACCTTCTTGGACTTCCTCCCGATTGGTATAAATCACGTGCTTATAGATCGCGCACAGTAATCGAACCCCGAAAAGTTTTGACAGAATTCGGTCTTGTGTTGTCCGAAAACGTCCAAGTCCGTGTCCACGATAGTACCGCTGAAATGAGCTACATTGTAATCCCAGCACAGCCAGAAGCCTCAAAAGGGCTCCCATTTCACGACCTCGTTAAATGGGTCACGCGGGACAGTATGATTGGCGTCGGGAAAGCTCACGCACCCATATGACTTTTTCCACATACCAAAAAGCCGCCGGATTTATGGTCGTTGGAGTACTTAGCATGTCTGTTATGGATGTAATGGCCAAAACAGTTGGCACACATGTCCCAGTAGGCCAAATTGTATGGCTACGCTTCGTTACACAAGCTGTGTTGATTGGTTTTTTTTTACTGAATATCAAGCAAAAACCTTTTGAAAGCAGACATCTAAAGCTTCACGCCTTGCGTGGCTTAGCTACGACATTAAGTAGTTTTTTGTTCTTTTTAGGTGTCATTCATCTTCCACTAGCCGATGCCACAGCTCTGATTCAATTGGGTCCTGTGGCGGTAACAGTAGGGGCCGTACTGTTTCTCGGAGAGAAAATTGGACGGCGGCGCTTAGCAGGGATCTTAGTAGCATTTTTAGGTGCAATAGTTATTATACGGCCAGATACCTCTATAATGAGCTCTGCTTCTCTTTATCCAATTTTTGGAACACTTGGGTTTGCATTCTACGCGCTCGTTACAAGATTTGTACGTGTGGATGGACCATGGGTTTCTCTATTCTTGCAAGGTTTTTTTGGAGCAATATTCTCTTCCTTGTTTGTTCCATTCGTTTGGAAGCCAATTCCAGCAACACAGTTGCCGGCTCTCAGCATACTAGTTTTAGCGGGCATCATCGGACATTTATTTATGATAAAAGCTTTCTCGTCTGCACCTGCCAGTATAATTGCACCGTTCGGATATGCAGGGCTATTGTTTGCAACACTATTTGGCGTAATTATATTCAAAGAGGTTCCAGATCTAATGACTATGTTTGGCGCAATGACGATTGTCAGTGCCGGGTTATATGTTTGGTATCGTGATAAAATAACGCAGGCAACTGTATGAAAAAAGATAGAATTGGTAATAAAAAAAAATGGTTTGAAAACCAATTTTTAATGGCGTTTTTACGGCTGATGCGGCTCGTTCCCTATGAGTTACGCAACAATCTCATGGGATGGCTAATGCGCACTATATTGGGAAAAGTTACAGGATATCGCAAACGCACCAAAATCAATCTTGATCTAATTTATCCAAATATAGCTGATACCATAAAACAAAAAATATCTGATAACTCCCTAGATAACGCTGGAAGAACTTTTCTTGAGAATATGTATCCAGCGCAATTTCAGGCAAAAACTAAAAACATTGAGTTATGGGGTGAAGGACTAGTGGAGCTAGAGCATGCTCATGCATCCGGACGCCCTATTATGTTTTACTCGGGTCATTTCGGCAATCACGAGGCATTCCGATTAGCACTGTATAAGCGGGGAATTAAAGTAGGTGGTTTAATCCGACCAATGTCGAATACTTACTTTAATTACCATTATCAAAAGACTCTTTTAATCGAAGGAAAGTCAGGTCCCGTATTTGAACCTGGTGTCCAAGGTACCTTAGGGTTTTATAAAGCTCTCAAAAAAGGAGCAACTTTGGTTTTGTTAATCGATATAGCGGTACGAGACGGTGAGTATATCAATTTCCTAGGAATGCCAGCGAGGACGTCTTTAACTGCCGCAACTTTTGCGCTTAAATCCGATGCTCTTTTTCTACCCTACTTTTCGATGCGTAATCCTAATCGCAAAAGCTTTAGCGTTGAAATTGGAAAGCCAATTGAACATTCAGACCCATTAACGATGACCCGCGCTGCCAGCAAAACCCTCGAAGATCGCATAACAGCCGACCCTGGTAATTGGTTTTGGATTCACAGGCGCTGGAAGTATCAACAAACAAATCCTTAATTTAATTTTCAATTTAAACAATTGTTTAATCGATCGAAGTAGCCACTTCAATTTAGACATGTAAGACATTTACAGCTTCCAACGACTTGGGGATCATAGTTACTTAAACAGCGATTACCCTCCAATTTAATCTCACTAGAAGTTCATTGCAAAAAAATTCAGATCAAGAGAGTTATCCGCTCAATCGTTCTTTCATGTAAAAATAAACGATAATTCAGTGTATAAAGTATTCTAAAAATACTGTTCGCCTCTTGAACCTATTTAAAGCCTCCTGCTATTAAGCCCCATTACTGAAAAAATTGGATTATATTTATGACCGTAGTTGTTGGGCACGACACTGCCAAAACACGCCGCACACTGGAGATCGGCAGCCAAAAATTGGCTTTTTATTCTATTCCTGCGGCCCAAGAAGCGGGGTTGGGCGATTTTTCACGCCTTCCTGCTGCTCTTAAGGTTGTACTCGAAAATATGCTCCGCTTTGAAGATGGCAAAACCGTTTCAGTTGAGGATATCAAGGCATTCGCTCAATGGGGCATTAATGGTGGCAAAAATCCAGTTGAGATTGCCTACCGCCCTGCCCGCGTTTTGATGCAAGACTTTACGGGCGTTCCTGCCGTTGTTGATTTGGCAGCCATGCGCGACGGCATTGTTGCCCTTGGGGGGGACCCTGAAAAAATTAATCCTCTGAACCCCGTCGACTTAGTCATCGATCACTCTGTAATGATTGATGAGTTTGGAACTCCTCACGCATTCAAAATGAATGTAGATCGTGAATATGAGCGTAATATGGAGCGCTATACATTCCTTAAGTGGGGTCAATCCGCATTTAACAACTTCCGCGTTGTGCCACCTGGCACAGGGATTTGCCACCAAGTAAACCTCGAGTATTTATCGCAGACTGTTTGGACAGATACTGATCAAAACGGTGACCTAGTCGCCTACCCTGACACGCTTGTGGGGACCGATAGCCATACAACTATGGTCAATGGCGCTGCAGTCTTAGGCTGGGGCGTTGGCGGCATCGAAGCCGAAGCTGCGATGCTTGGTCAACCAATCTCGATGCTCATACCGGAAGTTGTAGGATTTGAGCTGACAGGTGCGATGATGGAAGGTACAACTGGTACCGATTTGGTACTGAAAGTTGTGGAACTCCTGCGAGCTCGGGGAGTTGTCGGAAAGTTTGTTGAATTCTATGGCGAAGGGCTTAACCATCTGCCGTTAGCTGATCGTGCAACTATCGCAAACATGGCTCCTGAATATGGCGCAACATGTGGATTTTTCCCAATTGATAGCGAAACTATTCGTTATCTGCACAGCACTGGGCGCGATGAAGACCGTATTGCGTTGGTAGAAGCTTATGCCAAAGAAAATGGTTTCTGGCGTGGAAATGACTATGCACCAATCTACACAGATACATTACACTTGGATATGGGCACAATCGTGCCTGCGATTTCTGGTCCAAAGCGCCCCCAAGACTTTGTAGCACTTACAGACGGTCAAAACGCTTTTCGCCGTGAGATGGAAAACACATTTAAGCGTCCAATGGGCAAAGAGGTAACGGTTTCTGGCGAAGATTATACGATGGAATCAGGCAAAGTAGTAATTGCTTCAATCACGTCCTGCACTAATACATCCAACCCCTATGTGATGATTGGCGCAGGCCTTGTGGCACGTAAAGCTGCCGAGCTTGGTATCAATAGAAAGCCTTGGGTCAAGACATCACTTGCACCAGGCTCTCAAGTTGTATCCGCTTATCTTGAAGCTGCTAATTTACAAAAAGACTTGGATGCTATTGGCTTTAACCTTGTGGGCTATGGCTGTACAACTTGTATCGGAAACTCTGGTCCGCTGCAGCCCGAGATCTCAGCGGCTATCTCCGAGGGTGATTTGGTGGCAACCGCCGTACTATCAGGCAATCGTAATTTTGAAGGCCGTATATCGCCTGACGTTCGCGCAAACTATCTTGCTTCACCACCTTTGGTTGTGGCCTATGCACTGGCCGGCACCTTAGACATAAATCTTGCCACAGACGTTTTGTCGAAAGATAAAAATGGCAACGACGTTTACTTGAAAGATATCTGGCCAACGACACAGGAAGTTGCAGACATAGTGGAAGCCACCGTTACCCGTGAAGCGTTCTTATCGAAGTATGCTGATGTATTTAAAGGCGACGAAAAATGGCAAAGTGTGGAAGTTTCAAATCAGCAAACATATGATTGGCCCACGGCATCTACCTATGTTCAAAATCCACCCTATTTCCAAGACATCACCATGGAAACACATAAAATAACCAACCTCGAAAACGCTAAGGTTATGGCTATTTTAGGTGACATGATTACGACTGACCATATATCTCCAGCCGGCTCATTCACAGATACAACTCCTGCCGGACAATATCTGCTTGATCGTCAGGTAAACCCGAGAGAATTCAACTCGTATGGGTCACGTCGTGGCAATCATGAGGTTATGATGCGCGGTACCTTTGCAAACATCAGAATTAAAAATGAGATGCTTGTAGGTGTAGAGGGTGGCTATACTTTAGGCCCTGATGGGTCTCAAATGCCGATCTATGATGCAGCTATGGCTTATCAAGCTGAAGGCACTCCATTGGTCGTCTTCGGGGGTGAGCAATATGGCGCCGGTTCAAGCCGAGATTGGGCCGCAAAGGGTACTGCTCTGTTGGGAGTTAAAGCAGTAATCGCAGAGAACTTTGAGCGAATCCACCGATCGAACCTGGTTGGCATGGGTGTCATACCATTTGAGTTTACAAGTGGCGATACCCGTAAGTCTCTTGGCTTAAAAGGGGATGAAACCGTTTCTATTTTTGGTCTTGAGGGAGTTACGCCTCTCCAAGAGGTGCCAGCTAAAATAACGATGGGCAATGGTGCGGTACATAATATTACATTAAAATGTCGGATCGATACCGAAGTTGAAATTGATTATATCGAAAATGGTGGAGTTCTTCATTACGTTCTACGAAATCTGGCGAAAGCGTCTTAATTTTTTAAAATTGAGGAAATGGCTCTGGGAGATCAGGGCCATTTTAAAACGTAATTAATAAAGACTTAAACCAGCATCTTTAAGCACAGGCAACACGCGTGTTTCGAGGTTTCGCTGCGTCAATGGACCAGTTACGCGCAGTAATACTGTCCCATTGGGATCTAAGACAAAAGTTTCAGGTAGGCCATAAACTCCCCAGTCTAATGCCATTCTGGCTTGTGGATCTGCCCCACCCATCAAATAAGGCGTTCCTAATTCTGCTAAAAATGCAAAGGCATTGTCGGAAGAATCCTTGTAGTTTACTCCCATAATCGGCACGCCGTTAGCCGCAAGCTCCATTAAAGTCGAATGTTCAGCACGACAAGGGGCACACCAACTTGCCCAGAAATTAACTAAAGTAACTTGTCCGCGCATCAGATCTACTTGTGCGAAAGGAATACTATCCGCCAAGGGTTCCAATTGGACCTTCGGGGCCAATTGCCCGATTGCAGTGCTTGAAAGCTCATCACTCGCACCAAAAAAATTACTTAAACCGAAAAGTCCAATAACGGATATTATGATTATAAAGGGAAGAGCAAATAGCCAATTACGCATCTTTGCGCGCCTCAGCGTCAGCAAGTCGCTGCTTTATACGGGCGTTTCGAACCACAGAGGTAACAATCAAAAACCCTAATACAATTAAACTCAATCC
>JAPKEA010000602.1 GCA_028822275.1 Planktomarina sp.
ACCCACCCACACCGGACAATCGGTCCCCACAATGAGCCAAAAGAGCATTGACTAAGGTACCAGAGGGCGAGCCTGGTGCAGGATGTACAACCATACCCGCTGACTTATTAACCACAATTAAGTCATCATCTTCATGCAAAATTTCCAAAGGAATATCTTCGGGTAGCATGTGGCTCTCCACGGCTTCTGGCACGTAAATTATAATCTTATCGCCTTCCAAAACCCGAGCTTTTTGATCTGTAGCCACGATACCATTCACCTCAACTGCACCATCCGCAATCATACGCGATAATCTAGATCTACTGATTGCTCGCTCTGGCACATTCCGCGCCAAAGCCTTATCAAGGCGCGTCGGAGGATTTTCCCCAATAGTAAAAAGGACGTCGGTCATGGTAGATCAATCTGAGATTTCTGCGAGCCTACCCGAGCCGGCAAACCTGCGGTTTTTAAGGCGGCTAGTAACAACGCTCACAGCCATAATGATTTTGGGTCTGATAGCAATCTTTGCAGTGCTTGTCATCAAGTTGCAGACCACAACTGCAATATTTCCAGAAATAACCGCTTTACCAGCAAGCGCTGAAGTGCTTTCTATCAGCCGCACCACCACAGAGTTGATTATAATAGATCAAACCAGAACAATATATATACTCAGCTTAGATGGCAAAACTATAGTACAAAAAATGAAATTAATTAATGCTCATGTAAAATAATACTCATGATAGTTAAATATTGTAAATGTTATTTGCACCATCTGGTATAATTCAAGCTTTCAGATGCATGAGGGCGACAGAACCCTCTGAAACATAGACTCCTGAAATTAAATGCTTATTGGCTTTCATCCGTTCTTTACGAATAGACGCAGAATTATCAAAGGCCACTTTATTGGGGTAAATTGAGGTTAGGGATGCGGTTAGTGGACCTGTCCGCACAAACGTTAACAACGACGCTTCGCTAAATTCAGTTGGTGCAGTCTCAGCATACTGAGCTTGAATTGTGTCTCCAGAATCTTCTGAAGAAAATGTAAGCGTATTAATGCAAGCATAGTTCATGTGTTTTCCCAACTTCTTAAAAATGGTTCCCTGAACTATTTGGTAAAGTTCAAACAAACAATAAGAAATTACCAGTATATTTAGTAACCAAAAATTCAAGCATAAAAAATTCTATTTCTTAGCTAGGCATCTCAAATTAAACATAGGTTGTATTTATAGATTTAATAATTCACTTTTCATTTAACAGGACCTTAATACTTAAAGTCGCAGTCATTATTTACGGATACTGCAAGGCAACTATTGTTAAAATATCAATAATAACAGTTGGTAAGTCTGAAAAATAGAAATTACTTTTGGTAGTTGCCTCCAAGGAGTTGTTTTAGGCTAAATAATTCCCAAGTCAGTCGTTGTAAATATAATCACAGATAATGAACTTATATATGTAATATGGGGCATAAAGCCGCTTAACAAGCAGTTTGAGGTGGCCCCCTACTCATTAACCTTAGACGACATGAAACTTTTGAAGAAGCAAAGTATCTCTAAATTTAAAAGATCAGAGGGATTATATCGCAAACGCTAGCACCGACCTCATTATTAGATTAGCCACTGATGCGAAACCACTGGTCGCCGGTCTGTCCCAGCTCTAACACCTGAGCCAAAATTTTTATCGAGATGTTATTACTGGTGTGGACCTACCGCCATAAAAAAAATTTTAAATTAGGGACTTGCTGGTGGTAATGTGTATAATCTGTAGCTGAATGATGAGCTTTTAGGAAGACAGTATTTGTAACGTCTTCTAAAATTAAGGACTCCAATG
>JAPKEA010000157.1 GCA_028822275.1 Planktomarina sp.
CAAACTGGCGCTTAGCACGGCAATTCTTTTTATATCGGCACAGATCTTAGGTGGTATCTGTGGCGTTTGGTTGACACATTCTATGTTTAATCAATCTATTTTTCAACTATCACAAACGGACCGAAGTGGCGCTAATCTATGGATATCGGAAGTCTTCGCAAGCATGGGACTGCTTTGTGTAATTTTTGGGGGGTTAGCCAGCAATCCGACAGCTATTCCAGCTTTGGTTGGCATTTATAAACCGGGTGCTTATTGGTTTACTTCCTCAACCAGTTTTGCAAACCCTGCAGCTTCACTAGCCCGTGCTTTGAGCAATACTTTTGCAAGTATAAACCCCGCTGATGTATTAACCTTTATTGTATGCCAGTTTGTGGGCTTAGCTGTAGAACACGTGATCGTTCGATTTTTATTTACAAACCAGCAAGAAACCTAACTAAGCGATGTTACCCAAAGTAATGTAGCATCGTCTGGGCTTATGGTAACCACATTATGGCCCATGGACGCGTCGTAATAGACGCTGTCGCCCCGGCGCATTTCAATTGGTTCATAAAATTCAGTATAAAGCCGTATTACACCAGTTAAAACGTATAGAAATTCTTCGCCATCGTGCCTAACCCACCCATCAAACTCGTCCATAGAACGTGCGCGCACGGTTGTTTTATAAGGCAACATATTTTTCTTCGACAGTGACCTCGACAATAATTCATGTTCATAAGTAGCTGTTACATGACTTTTTCCTTCACCTATTTTTGTGTGTGAAAGACGGCCATTTATTTGATCTTTTATTGGCGGAGTAAACAATTGTGGAACAGATATTTCTAATCCAAGGGCTAACTTTTTCAGTGCGTCATAGGTTGGAGACATTTGTCCATTTTCAATTTTAGACAGTGTACTTCGCGCTAAGCCAGCTTGGCTAGCGGCCTGTTCCAGGGTCCAGCTGCGCGCTTTACGTAACTCACGTACTCGCAAACCTAAATCTAAGGGTAAACCTTCTTGACTATCACCACTGTCGCGGGCAATTCGAATGATAGAATTTGGATCATTTTCACTCATTGCACAGCATTAAACTGAGGCCAAAGCGCTTGCAACCATTTGTCTTGCAAGCTAGCCCATTTGTATGGAAGCCATACTCGACAACTCCCCTGCCCCTGCGTGCCCAGAAAGTTTTAATATTGCTGCTTACGTACTGGATGCTGCTCAATCAGTACCAGATAAAGTCGCCCTAATTATCTATCAGCGGGACATCCCTAAAAAGATAACATATCAACAATTGGCCACGGCAGTTTTTGGAGCGGCTAATGGATTAAGTCGGGCTGGCATCAAAGCCAGTGACCGTGTCATGTTAAGGCTGGGAAACACCATTGAGTTTCCAATAGCATTTTTAGCACTAGCCGCAATTGATGCCATAGCGATGCCTGTTTCAGAACAATTATCCAAACCAGAACTTAATACACTCATTGAACAGACACGTCCAAACGCGTTCATTGCCACTTCTGACTTTGATACAGAAAACTTTAATGGGTTTTCAATAAATACAAAGGAATTTAAAAGCTTTTATAAGTTGGCGCCTCTAAATCCAGTTATGGGTGATCCAAATCGTGCTGCCTATATCATCTTTACTTCCGGTACATCTGGACGACCTAAAGCAGTGGTCCATGCTCATCGCGCTGTTTGGGCAAGACGCATGATGTGGGACAGTTGGTATGACCTAAAACAAAACGATGTTATGATGCATGCTGGTGCTTTAAATTGGACTTACACTCTCGGCACTGGCCTGATGGATCCCTGGGCTATCGGTGCGACTGCTGTCATACCAAATACACAACAACCAAAACGGATTTGGAGTGCAATCCTCGAAACAAAGGCTACTATATTTGCAGCCGCGCCAGGTATCTTTCGTAGACTTCTGGTCTCTGCGCCAACAAATATTCCAGTAAGTCTACGCCATGCCCTTTGCGCTGGAGATACATTACCTCAAACGTCTCGTGACATGTGGCGAAGCTTAACTGGCACTCCATTATGTGAAGCATATGGAATGACAGAGTGCTCAACATTTCTATCTGCTCGACCTTCCGCACCAGATACGCTCCAAGCTCAAACTGGAAGAAAAATTGCAATTTTGGGGCAGGATAGGCCAGTAAATATAGGAGAATTAGGTAGTATCGCTATCTCAATGAACGATCCCGGCCTAATGCTCGGATATCTTGAAAATAACAAAATTAATTTACAGTTGACAGAATCTTGGTTCAAAACCGAAGACACAGGAACAGTTAACTCTGCCGGCACCGTTACGTTTTCTGGACGGCATACAGATATCATGAACGCAGGGGGTTATCGCGTATCCCCTCGTGAGGTTGAAATAGTTTTTGAGCGGCACCCTAAGGTTTTGGAGGTCGCTGTGACTGAAATTGAGGTTAAGCCTGATGTCACAGTCATTGCGGCCTTTTATATTAGCACTACTGATATAGCGTTTAATGATCTGGTGGAGCTGGTGCAAACCCAATTAGCTCGCTACAAGCATCCACGTGTAATACAACGCGTCAAAGCACTGCCACGCACCCCAAATGGGAAACTAATACGGGCTAGTTTGCCAAAATTATGGAATAAAAATTATGACTAAGCTCGATATTTTATCTGATCCTATTTGTCCTTGGTGCTATATTGGAAAGGCCAATCTCGATAATGCTTTGGCTGATCATCAAGACCATCCATTTACAATTGAATGGCATCCGTTTCAATTAAATCCAGATATGCCCCCCACCGGTATGGATCGCAGAGAATATTTGGAAAAAAAATTTGGTGGAAAGAACCAAGCTATTCAAGTTTACTCAAAAATTGAGCAAAACGCCTCCGCAATTGGATTGCCCATTGATTTTGCGGCAATGGAACGCACCCCAAACACAATTGATGCACATCGACTTATTCATTGGGCAGGTTTGGAGGACAAGCAGCAGCTCATGGTCGATGCTTTATTTAATGCTTATTTCTGCATGGGTCTTGATATAGGAGATCACAAGGTCCTGTGTGATGTCGCTGAAGTCATAGGTTTGGAACGCGGCGTTATGGCGCGGCTTTTAGACAGCAATTCCGATGTCACGCTGATCAAAGATCGCGATGCACACAGCCGCTTAATGGGCGTTAGCGCAGTTCCAACATTTATAGTTGGTAATCAACATGCGATCCCTGGTGCACAAACACCTGATGTATGGGAATCTCTAATCAGCGAACTCAATGGGCAGTCAGCTGATTAAACTTTTCGTTTTGCCTCAGCGGCGACCAAGGCCGCCAAATCCTTGGCTATTGCAAATGCACCTTTAATTTTATCAGAAGTGCGTGTCCAATCTCGTTGCACAACGACCTTATTATCGCGGAGTTTTGCTAAACCACGTTGGTCGTCTAGGAACGCTACAAGACCACCTGGAGACGCAAACCGATCATTATGGAACTGAATTGTTACACCTTTCGGACCACCATCTAATTTAGCAATTCCGGCCTTGCGACACATGCCCTTGATCCTAACAATCAACATTAGCGTATTCACCTCTTTTGGTAACGGCCCAAACCGGTCGATCAGTTCAGCGGCAAAACCCTCAAGTTCAACTTTGGTTCCAAGACCCGACAGTCGACGATAAAGCCCAAGTCGGACATCAAGGTCTGGCACATAAACCTCTGGTATTAATACAGAAACACCCAAATTTATTTGTGGCGCCCACTTATCATTATCGACGTTAGCCTCCATTTCACCCGACTTAATCTTCGCAATAGCGTCTTCCAGCATTTGTTGATACAACTCGTATCCTACATCGCGCATCTGTCCCGATTGCTCTTCACCTAGCAAGTTACCCGCTCCCCGGATATCTAGATCTTGACTGGCCAAGGTGAATCCAGCACCCAAACTATCCAATGAGCCCAAAACACGAAGCCTTTTTTCTGCTGCGGGCGTCAACCGAACCCGGGGTCTTGTGGTGAGATACGCAAACGCTCTTGTTTTTGAGCGACCTACACGACCTCGAATTTGATAGAGCTGAGACAGTCCAAACATATCCGCTCGATGAATAATCATCGTATTTGCGGTTGGAATATCAAGCCCCGATTCAACAATCGTTGTAGCCAATAAAACGTCATACTTACCGTCATAAAATGCATTCATTTTGTCGTCCAACTCACCTGCAGCCAATTTACCATGCGCAACGACAAAACTAACTTCTGGCACCTGTTCACTTAAAAACTCTTTAATCTCTGGTATGTCCTTAATTCGAGGCACTACAAAGAAGCTTTGACCACCTCTATAATGCTCGCGAAGCAATGCTTCGCGAAGGGTTATTGCATCAAAATCACTCACGTAGGTTCTAATTGCCAATCGATCGACTGGTGGCGTGCCAATAATTGATAAATCACGCACCCCAGTTAGCGACAGCTGTAGGGTGCGTGGAATTGGCGTCGCCGTAAGCGTCAGTACATGGATATCGGACCGCATTTCTTTTAGCCGTTCTTTATGCCCGACCCCAAAACGCTGTTCTTCATCTATAATTAGGAGACCTAGGTTTTTAAACTTCACTCTATCAGCAAGCAAAGCATGGGTACCTATCACTATCTCAACAGTACCTTGAGCCAAGGATTCTCTTGTTGCGTTTGCTTCTTTAGTCCCCACAAACCGCGATAGTTGTCTAATCTGAACTGGAAAACCGCGAAATCTTTCAGCAAAGCTTTTGGCATGCTGCCGTGCAAGAAGAGTTGTTGGGGCAATCACTGCCACCTGATACCCTGCGAAAGCAGCAACGAAGGCCGCACGCATTGCAACCTCTGTCTTACCAAAACCAACATCACCGCAAATTAACCTATCCATGGGTAGGCCTGCGCCAAGGTCTTCAACTACGGCTGCGATCGCACTCAGTTGGTCATCTGTTTCCTGGTATGGAAAACGTGCACAAAAGGCGTCCCAAATGCCCAAAGGTGGCTCCCAAATAGGAGCTTTTCGCAAAGCACGTTCAGCAGCCACCCGGATAAGTTTTTCTGCCATTTCACGAATGCGCTCTTTAAGTCGGGCTTTTTTCGCCTGCCAGGCCCCCCCACCCAAACGATCTAGAAGGCCCTCTTCATGGCCAAATCGAGATAACAATTCGATATTTTCTACAGGTAAATATAGCGTAGCCGCATCTGCGTACTCTAAACTTAAACATTCATGGACAGAACCAGCAGCACTAATAATCTCGAGCCCTTTAAACCGGCCAACCCCATGGTCGACATGAACAACCAAATCGCCAGGACTTAAACTTTGAGTTTCGGTTAGAAAATTATCTGACTTTCGGCGCTTCCTGGGTGCACGAATGAGGCGGTCGCCTAGTATATCTTGTTCGGTAATAACCATTAATTTTTCGGTTTCAAACCCATGATCCAAAGCCGAAACTGCGAGGTAAAGTCCGCCTCCTTGAATTCCTTTGACATCCCGTATTGAAATTGCCTGAGAATGGCCTTCGTCGTGTAATAGACCTGCCAGGCGTTCCGACGATCCGGGTGAGTAAGACGTTATTACAATCGGTTTATTTGGTATTATTTTTTTTATGTAGTCTGAAAGAGCTCCAAAAAGACTAAGTGTTTCATTTTGCCTCTCTGGCGCAAAATTTCGCCCAATCCGTGCGCCAGCATCAACTGAGCCTAAACCTGTGGGTTGGGGCAGAACAGATAAAGATACTACACGACGATTTGCTACGGCCGCAGTCCAGCTTGAATCATTCAGATACAATAATTCAGGCGGCGTAGGTTTATACACCGTGGCCATGCGGTCCTTTTTATCTAAGGCAGTTTTACGTGCGTCATATTGATCGGCAATAATATCCCAACGGGACGCACGAGCCCCTTCGAATTGGTCATCTAAAACTACTGAAGCCATTGGAACAAAATCAAAAATTGTTTCCAGCTCGTCATGGAAAAATGGAAGCCAGTGCTCGACCCCTTGGTGTTTTTTCCCTGCAGATACTGCTTCGTATAACGGATCATCGGTACCAGCAGCACCAAATTCAATTCGGTAATTTTGTCTAAAACGACGAATTGATACCTCATCTAATATCACTTCTGAGACAGGCGCTAACTCTATTCGGTCTAGATTTTGTGTCGTGCGTTGAGTGATTGGATCAAACTTACGCAAGCCATCCAAAGTATCACCAAAAAAATCAAGACGTATAGGACCTGTTTCACCAGGTGGAAAAATATCAATAATTCCACCACGGATTGCGTAATCACCGGCTTCCATAACAATTGGAGTTTGGACAAACCCCATACGTACCAGAAAGTTACGCAGCGCTTTTTCATCTACACGGGATTGTACTGCCACACTAAAAACTGCGTCTTTTAGAGTTGCGCGCGCGGGCACACGTTGGTTGGCTCCAGCTAAAGT
>JAPKEA010000603.1 GCA_028822275.1 Planktomarina sp.
TCAGTATGGAATTGACTGCTATTGGGGGCACGTCTGCCACAACATTTGATACTGACGCATTTCTGAATTTAGTTGATCTTATGGACACCAACGCAGAAACAGCAGCGGATGTATCGACAGCGCTAAATGGTGCCGTGGGCGCCATCTTATCATTCGACCATGCCACCCAGGGCAAACTAATGGATTTCGAAATACCTGACTTTGTAGCTTTCGAAACAATGAGTAAGATTGAGCACGATGGGCAGGGATCTGGGGGGGGTAGGTCCTTTGGCCGTAAAGATGGCGACAATTATGTAGTCTCCGATCACGGTGACGTGCTTATGTATTTTGATAACTCCAATATGTCCATGAGTGAGTTCTATAACACTATTAACCCAAGTTTTTTGAATGAGGCGCCAACGGTTGCAAACCCAATACCAGACCAGACGGCTGTTTATGGCAGCAATTTTGTTTACCAATTTGATGGTAATGCCTTCTTGGATTTGGATGTGGACGATACCCTCACCTACACAGCGACTTCAAAACCTTCTGGTGGTTTTAGTGAAATAGTTCCAGCTGAAAACTTTGATGCTGCCACCCGGACTTTCAGTGGGACCGTTGAGGGTGATCTAGGCACATATTCGACCACAGTTACTGCCACTGACAAAGCTGGCGCCAGTGTGTCTGATACTTTTAATATCACCGTTGTTGACGTCCCTGGCGCCGTACGCGGTAAAGTGGTGGGTAGTGGGCCTCTTAACGATGCTATGGTCTTCCTTGACTACAACGCTAATGGGATACTGGATGTGGGAGAGCCATCTGTACTCACGCAATTCGACACACGAACTGGTGCTGACGCTAGTTACTTTTTAACTTCGACTCAAGAGACCTACTCGATTGTTGCGGTTACTGACGCCGCTACTATCGATACTGCATCCGGTGCCGCTGCCTCTGGTATGACCTTGAAAGCGCCGTCAGGCTCTTCAATGGTGACGCCCATTACAACTTTAATGGTAGCTTCAAATTTAACGGCAGCTCAAGCCGTACAAGTTCTCGGATTACCCGTTGGTATAGATCCATTGACTTTCAATGCCTTTGCTAGTGGCGTGAATTCAGCCGAGGCACTTGCTGTCCAGACTGTTAGCACACAGGTCATGACTGCCGTGAACTCTTTTGCTGCCGCGGCTGAAGGCTCTGGAGCGAGCCAAGCCGATGCCTTTAATCTTGCGTTAAATTCTGTTGCCAAGGTTATGCAAGTAAAATTGGCAGATAGTACGACCATTGACCTTTCCAGTATCAGGGATTTAGGTCAAATGACGAACCAAGTAATGGCGGAATTCTCTGCACTGGCGGTTTCTAACGTTGGATTCAATTTAACTGCCTTTAGCGCTATTTTAGATGATACGGCCACTGCTGTTGCAAACGTAAATGCTAAAATTGGGACAGTCACTGATCTGATTTCCTCTGAAACAAAAAACATCTTCTCAACTACTGAAGTTTTGACTACTCAGGTGAAGACCGCAGCGGAAGCTGAGGTAACCTCTCAGGGCAGTTTTTCCATTGACTTCGCCTCCAACAACATAGCTATTATGGCATCCACTGTTAATAGTGCCCCTTCAGATATCACGATAAGTTCAAGTTCTATTAGTGAAGCGGCAACTTCATTGGTAGTTGGGACACTAGGCACCACTGATGTGGATCAAACCACTGGAGTTGCTCACACTTATGCGATCCTAGGAACGTCTGGTACTGATCATGCATCCTTCAGTGTTAATGCGTCGACGGGTGAATTATCTTTAATAGCCCAACCTGATTATG
>JAPKEA010000604.1 GCA_028822275.1 Planktomarina sp.
CTTTAGTTTCAGGGTCATAGACCATATTTTCGATGACTGTGCCAAATTTTGAGGTTGTTGCAAATATTTCTGGCTCAGCCTCTGCGCTCAAGTTGATGGTTTTTGCATAGCAGCCACCCTCAAAATTGAACGTGCCACGGTCTGACCACCCATGCTCATCATCGCCTATCAGCACTCGGGATGGATCGGCTGAAAGTGTAGTTTTGCCAGTACCAGATAGGCCAAAAAAAATAGCTGTATCAACCGGGTTTCCGGGTGCGTGGTTGGCCGAGCAATGCATTGGCATTATGCCTTTGTCTGTTAGCAAATAGTTCAACAGCGAAAATACAGATTTTTTATTTTCGCCAGCGTATTCGGTACCACCTATTAAAATGATCTTGCGGTCAAAATTCGTAGTAATCACTGTTTCAGACCGACAGTCGTGGCGACTCGGATCAGCTTGAAATGACGGGCAATTAATCACGGTCCAATCGGCTGTAAAGTCGACCAATTCATCGGTATCGGGGCGGCGTAACATGTGGCGGATGAATAGGCCATGCCAAGCCAGCTCGGTGACCATGCGTACGTCTAGGCGGTTGGCAGGATCGGCACCAGCAAACAAATCCTGCACAAAGTAATCACGGCCCTGCATGTGCATTATCATGTCGTCATAAAGTGTATCGAAACCCGCTTCCGACATTTCGGCATTGTTGTCCCACCAAATGGTGTTTGCCACGGATGCAGATTTCACTACATGCTTGTCTTTTGGTGACCGGCCTGTGAACTTTCCAGTTGAGACCAAAAATGCCCCACCACGGCCTAACTCGCCTTCGTTGCGTGCCAGAGCGCATTCAATAAGGCTTGGTTCAATCAAGTTGTAATATACATTCCCAAGCCCTGTGATGCCCTGGTTCTCGAGGGTAAAATTGGGGTTTACGCGTCCGGCGTTCATGCAACTGCTCCTACAATTTGAGTCTGCTGCCTTGCTTTAGCATGTCTCAGGACCATATCAACAGCGCGCTCTATAATCGTTAGCGCAATCAGTGGCAGTTTGGCGCAATCAATTTCGAATAGGCTTCAAATTCAACAGCAATGAAGCAAATTAGTTCGAAGTCTTGAAAATTTTTTAGATGATTCGTAGTTATCGGTTGCGCCTATCAGTAAAATTACGGAGGATGTTTCGAAATAAATATGCCAAATTTTGAGCTGATCAAAGGATAATTTTATGCCAAGAATAGCTCTTGTCGATGACGATCAAAACATTTTAGCTTCAGTTTCCAACATGCTTGAGGTGGAGGACTTTGAGGTTGAAATTTATTGTGACGGCCAAACGGCATGGGAAGTGTTCAAAAAAAATATGCCTGATATTGTAGTTTTAGAAATTAAAACGCCACGTTTGAATGGTATGGATTTGCTGCAGCGGATACGGCAAAACTCTACTATTCCAATTATGTTTTTAACATCAAAAGATGATGAGATTGACGAAATTTTGGGCCTGCGGATGGGTGCAGATGACTATATGAAGAAGCCATTTTCGCAACGTATTTTGCTAGAGCGTATTTGGGCGCTTTTGCGACGGTATAATGACAATGTGGGCATAATAGCGAATGAGTCTGCAAACAAAAAAGTCATTGAACGCGGGCTTCTGTCCATGGATCCGTTACGTCATAGGGTTACTTGGCGTGGAGCTGACGTGCCTCTCACTGTAACAGAGTTTGCACTTCTCCAAACACTGGCATTGCGGCCAGGATTCGTAAAAAGTCGGGATCAGTTGATGGATGTGGCCTATGATGAGCAAGTTTACGTGGACGATCGTA
>JAPKEA010000605.1 GCA_028822275.1 Planktomarina sp.
TTTTTGGATAATTGGTTTGGATGGCAAGCAAATTTTTGGATGATAGGCGGTGTTGGTACGTTAATTTGGGTTGTGACTTTTTTTGATCAAGGTGAAACGGTTCCACCGAGCACTGAGGGGTTTCAAAAGCAACTTAAGCAATACCCCGAATTACTGGCCTCGAGACGTTTCTGGGGTTACTGCTTAGCGTCAGCTTTTGGAGGCGGTGCATTTTTTGCTTATCTTGGTGGTGGATCGTTTGTTGGCTCCGTTGTATTTAATCTTAGTCCTGAAAAACTAGGTATCTATTTTGGTGCACCAGCAATTGGCTATTTTGCAGGTAATTTCATCTCAGGACGCTACACGGTACGCTTTGGTATCGATACTATGATCTTATATGGTCTGAATATTATACTTATCGGGATGACATTATCCATAGCATTGTCATATTTAGGCTATGGCAGCGTAGAAAGCTTTTTTGGTTTTATGGTTTTTGTTGGCTTGGGCAATGGGTTGTGCATACCGAACGCCACAGCTGGAATGTTGTCCATACGCCCACATTTAGCCGGCGTGGCTTCCGGTTTGGGCGGATCCATCTCAATCGCTGGAGGCGCGGGCCTCTCAACAGTGGCTGGAGCAATTCTTATACCTGGAAGTACTGAGATGCCATTATTGTTACTGATGTGGGCATCTTCACTGGCTGGGGTTATCCTGATTTTGTCAGTACGAAGACGCAATAAAAATTTGTTATTTAACACTTAACGTTCAGCTGATGGCTGCGCGAAAAAATAAAAGAACCTTTTAAGCAGACCTACTAGCCATTAGCCGCTATTCGAACTGCAATGCTTTCTGGGTTTAATGTGTCTAAACGGTACGGTTGAGCCTCAGGACCTCCGACTGGAGACCCTGGATCATGGATCACGTGCCCCGCGCCTTGGACCGTTAGTGTTAGGATTATAGATTTATTGGACGGATTTATCTGTTGGGCAAGGCTATTCATTAGCAGCTCTGAGAAAGTGCTTGGACCTTGAAAATTAGATTAGCCACACTCAGCCGTTATTATTAAGGCCTATAGGTCTTTCTCCGTAAGCATAATATCACCAGTCTCGTCAGAAAAAGAAAATGGTATAAATTTTCTACGACTTAATTCTAAATATCCGTTATTGGTACAGGTCTTTAACGCAATTGGACTAAATTCTTAAACTTGAAGGGTAATTTTCTTTGTGCCACTTTTCTTAGCTACTTCTTCAGCCTTGGTTAGAAGTGCGTTTGCATGACCTTGGCCTCTGCACTCAGGTAAAATTGATATTGCTTGGAGAAACCATGATCCAGATGCCATGTGTTCTAGTTCCAAAAACGGTATCTACCATTCGGGCTGATTGTCGTAGTCAATTTCTGGGTATGGATCTTCAACCTGAACCCCAAAAAAGGCTCTGATAAATACATTGTTAGCAGCACCTATATGCCAGTTCTCACAATATGGCCTGCCTTCTGCATTTATACGGATTCTTTCACGCCCAAACTCAAAAAATGAATGACCCGCAGTGGCGTATAAGCTTCAAAGATATGATGTGACTCTTCTACCTGTAGTGTCTAAAGTTAAAGCAAGGATTTTTGCATCACTTTTTCTTCCAGCTCTGAATTCCAAAATCGTTTACCCCATACCAGCTGCAAAACGTAAATGCTTACAGATCAATGTGTTAAGCATGTTGATTGAGTATAAGTGGTGTCCCCACACGGAGTTCATTCACTTACTCAAGAAACAACACAAAGATGCTGTATGCGGCAACGATAGGTTACAAACTACGTCACTGAT
>JAPKEA010000606.1 GCA_028822275.1 Planktomarina sp.
CTTTTGCAAACCTTAACGCAGATGACAGAGAGTTCATCATGTCGGGCATTACCTCTCAAGAATGGGACGATATGACAGGAGTTTCTGAAGATGCTTGAGCTATTTTTCTTCGTAGGACTTCCACTAATCGTAGGAACCTTTTGTGGACTTTTGATTGGCTTATTGGGCAATGGCCCAGAAGAAGAATACAGAGGGTGGAAATAATGAATATTGAACAATTAGCTCATATGAAACGCCTTAACGATCAGGCGTATCTAACTCTTAGGTCACTTGCTGACAAACCTTACGGGGATCCAGTTAGGCAAGAAATCATCGCCATAGCATTAGCTACAGATAATATTGTAGACGATCCCGATGCACCCGATAATTGGCGCAATCCATTAAGATACGAACAAGAATTAGATTATAGAGGTCGCGTAACAATATCAGCGAAAAACTCTAATAATTTTAAATCTTAAAAAACTAACAAAATAATCCCTGCCGTAGTTCGTCAGAACCTGTCAACCCCCACAAGGAAGGGGGGTATGACAGGCCCTGCCGCCCAACGTGCTTTGGGTTGTTCTAATAAATCAAATCAAAAGGTAAATCAAAAATGTCAGTCAATATAAAAGTCAAATCTTTCGAAGAACTAGATATAGACGTTCAAGCAGACGCAGGACTTACTTATCATAAAATGCTTACAGATAGCATCGAGTTTGCACCAATGAACCATGTTGCAGCATCACTTGCTTATAATCTCTATGAAGCTGGTGAAGTTTGGGATTGGGACGAGCGCAGAATGGTAAAAGGCAACACGTTGCAATACGCTCAGAATAGCGCACTCAATGGCATTTGCTACACTTTGAACATGAAGATCAATGACCAGAGAGGCAAATTTAACGAAGCTGGCGCAGCCGCTGTAAGAGCAAGAAGTGGCGCGACTAGCCAGAATGGCGCACAGCAATATCAAAACAAAGTAGATGCTGTTCGTCGTGCTGAGTACCAACTTATAAACCTTATATCGATGTTCCAATCTTTTTCGTCAGTACATAGCGTGGCATTAGGTAGAGATTATAAGTTCATTGATCGTGTAATAGATAGAACTGCTCCAGCACCTTCTGAGCATGAAGTAGATTTGTCAGCTATTGATGCACAATTAGCTTCTTCTGGCTTTAAAGTTGAAGATCATTCAGTGACCTCATCACCTAAAAATGATAATATTGGGCCACTAACTGAAGCTCAGGCTGTTGCAGAATATCTATCTAAAACTGACCCAATCAAGCCAATGGTAACACTCAATACAGATGGTGTTGAGAATGTTGAGGAAGCCGAAAATGAAATTGCTAATCGTCAGATTGTCAGACCTGTTGCTGGATCTGCTCAAACAGACCCCCGAATGGAAGACGCTAGTATCGATCACTAGGTAAGCACTTCCTGTAAGCCGCGCTAGACCTTCCCCCAAAGGTTTGGCGCGGCTATTTTAGTTTACAAAATAACGCTTCAATATCAGGAGATGCTACGTTGGTTAAAGTTCTTAAAGCAAACAGCAACAACTCAGTCCAAGGAAGCCAATTACGAAACTCCCAAAATTCGTGGATGAGGTATCGCAGCAACAAGGTAACTCTAAAGCCCATGCCAGATTGGCTGACAAAAAAGGAAGAAAAGAAGAAAGGAAAATAATGGGAAATGCGCCCCAACTGCAACCTAAAAATAGTCGTGATTCAGTTTGGTTGGAAATTACAGCAGAACAAGAAAAGAAACTTATTCGATACGAATTTGTATGGCAAAACATAGAAATTCTTATTCTTCAAAACA
>JAPKEA010000158.1 GCA_028822275.1 Planktomarina sp.
AACCTTGGCTGATATTCCGTTTTTGCCAGTGCGAGCGTTTAAAGAATTTGAATTACGGAGCGTTCCCAAAGAAAATATTTTTAAAACAATGACGTCTTCAGGTACGTCAGGACAGTTTTCTCAAATATTTTTAGATAAAGAAACTGCTCAGATGCAGTCGCGTGCTTTAATTGATATCTTTGGAAAAACATTTTCGAGTCATCGGTTTCCAATGCTGATTATGGATACCGAAAGTACAATAAAAGACAGGCAAAAATTTTCGGCGCGTACGACTGCCATAAACGGGTTCTCATTATTTTCCCGAGAGCGCTGTTTCGCCTTAAATAATGATTTAACCCTAAACTTAGAGCGTGTCCGCTCTTTTGTAGAAGCCCAAGATGGCAAGCCTATTTTTATTTTTGGCTTCACATTCATGGTGTGGAAATACTTTATTGAACCACTAAGAATGCAAAGCCACTCTCTGAAGCTGGAGAATTCTTTCCTATTACATGGTGGCGGTTGGAAGAAAATGGAAGCTGAACGAGTTTCTGCTGATAAATTTAGGAGCGTGATTAAAGATGTCACTGGCTGTCAAGTAGTGCGTAATTATTATGGAATGGTAGAGCAAGCAGGCACTATTTTTATGGAATGTGCACATGGGAACCTACATGCGGCTGATAACTCTGATGTAATAATTCGCGATCCTGAAACCCATGTTCCGCTACCCCACGGCGTACGTGGCCTGGTCCAAGTATTTTCCGGTATTCAAAAAAGTTATCCGGGGCACTCTTTACTTACGGAAGATATAGGTGTGACCCAGCCTGCGCACAGCTGCCCTTGTGGACATCAAGGCACAGTTATTGAAATTTATGGACGTCTGAAAAAGGCTGAAGTCCGAGGATGTAGTGATGCTTACACCTAACCCTGACCAATTTGAAGCAGGGGCTTGGCAAAGCCAATTTAGTTTTGCTACTGCTAGACCAATTTGTGATCCTAAAACTTTAGATTTTTTACATGCCCTTTCCCAGATGATCCTCAAAGACAGCACTGCGCGGAGTTTTTCAGATCTGGTCACCTTTGGGTATTTTTGCAGAAGATCTAACCTGACACGAATAGCAAAAACTATTGATGATCAAATGTACCGTTTTGGGTGGGGTACTATTTTGCATATAGCACCGTCTAATATCCCCATAAATTTTGCCTTTTCGTTTGTTATGGGAATGCTGTCTGGTAATTCAAACATTGTGCGAATGCCGTCAAAATACTACCCACAGAGTGTCATTTTTTTAGATATTATGAAACAGCTACTAGCCACTGTTCCCTATCAAAGCTTCTGTTCTGAGATGGCTTTCGTGCAAACACACCGCGACAGCCCATTTTTGAAGGCCTTGGTCCGCCGCGCTCAAGGTTTGGTTGTTTGGGGTGGTGATAAAACTGTGCAGGATTTTCGTATTTTGCCTAAACAGCCACGTTGCATAGAGGTGTGGTTTCCCAATCGAGCATCATCCGCCGTCATTGGTGTGAGTGAGTATTTGGCAATGTCGGACCAAGTCCAAAACGCTCTAGCAGAACATTTTTACAATGACACATATCTGGTAGATCAAAATGCCTGTTCATCACCGGGGCAAATGCTTTGGATAGGGCGTGAAGCTGATATTTGGCTAGCTCAATCAATATTTTGGTCAAAACTGGAATTAGTTTTACAAGCTAAGGAGTATCGCCTAGATCCTGTCGCCTTGATTGACAAAACATTGGATGTTATGCGCAACACTCAGCTAGCAGACACATCTATCAATCTGGACCGTACCCAGTCTAATAGCTGGCGAATTTCTACTCAGAATGTGCAACCGGGCACCTTGAGGTTTGGCACGTTTTTAGAAGTCATGGTTCCCGTAGGGGCTCATTTAGATCCTTGGCTACGTAGCAATGAACAAACGTTAACTGTCGCAGGGATATCTCCCCAGGAGGTATATAAAATATTGAAAACACCAAGCATTGATAGAATTGTGCCAATGGGGCAGGCTCTAAACATTAGTATGTTGTGGGATGGGCGGGATATTCTAACCACACTTTCGCGTAAAGTAGATGTTGTGACTCAGCTATGAAAACGATTATGAGTATTCAAATCGTTTTAAAAAATATTAGTCGTTTTGGTACAGTTAGGATCAGACGGCCTAGCAAAAATCTAAAATTTGGATTCTACCGTTGATGAGAGGAATTTATCCATGCCATTTGCCTTAAACGCCGAAGAACTACAGATTTATCAACCGAATAGGTATCCTTTCTTGATGATTGATATTGTATCTGAAGTGGAACCTGGCCGATATGCAAAAGGCCACAAGAACCTAACTAATAATGAATGGTACTTCCCTGTACATTTTCCAAGTGGCGCTAACATGCCCGGCGCATTGCAGCTCGAAGCTATGGCCCAAATGCTGACTGTCGCGATTACTACGCAAGAAGGACTAAAGGGAAAAGTAACCCACGCTTTAGAACATACTGTGCGGTTTAGGAAAGAAGTGCTGCCGGGGGAGTGTCTCAAAATTGAAGCTTATGTTGATAGTTGGCGCCGTGGAATCTGCAAGGGCCATGCGATAGGGTACACCAATGGAGAAGTTGCCTGCGAAGCAAAAATGCTAATAACCATTCCAGATATTTTAAATCAGTATCTCCCAAATAAATGACTGATTTCGATTTCATCATAGTGGGCAGTGGCGCTGCAGGGGGGGCAGCTGCCTGGAAGTTATGCGCCCATGGGTTCAAGGTAGTATGCTTGGAACGAGGACCCGAAATAGACCCTAGTACATATCCGACAACGCAGCCAGATTGGGAGATTCTCAAAAAGAGTCAGTCAAACCCAGTAATTTCAGAACGTCAAAACGAATTCGACTACCCCGTCGATGACAGCGCATCACCAATCGCGATATGCAATTATAATGCAGTTGGTGGATCAACTATATTATATTCAGGACACTTCCCCCGCTTCCGGCCCAAAGACTTTTCTTTAAAAACTGATGAAAATATTGCAGAAGATTGGCCGTTATCTTACGCTGACTTAAAGCCATGGTTCGAAGTTAATGAATATCAGATGTCTGTTTCTGGGTTGGAGGGGGATCCATATTATCCTGATGTTAAAAACCTTTTGCCACCCGTTCCCTTGGGCCAAACTGGCACTATATTGGCAAAAGCGTTTAATAGAAAAAACTGGCATTGGTGGCCATCTTACAGCGCAATTTCAACAACCAATCGTAGAGGACGAGCTGCTTGCATGAACCTTGGACCATGCAATACGGGCTGCCCACAGGGTGCTAAATCTACAACTGATAATACCTATATTCCCCGTGCCAAGGCCATGGGTTTAAAAATGATACCCACTGCAGCAGTTTCGAAAATTCTAGTTGAAGGTGGCCGTGCAACTGGTGTTGTTTGGTATGATAGAGCGTCCAAGCCTCAGCATATGCGAGCAAGGCATGGGGTGATCTTGGCAGCCAGTGCCATTGGCACACCCCGCCTCTTGTTGAATTCTGCTACGGAGGATCATCCAAATGGGTTGGCTAATAGATCTGATCGAGTTGGCCGTAACCTTATGATACACCCTTTGGGTTATGTTGAAGGTATTTTCCCCGAAGCGTTAGATACACATATCGGCCCGCAAGGCTGTATGTTGTACAGTTTAGAACATTATAGAACATCCCAGGCGGATCATGAACTGGGGTATATGATGCACGCCTTGCGGGGCAGTGGTCCGGTGGAAACAGCGCTATCCGCCTTCCAACGTCGTAAATTAAAGTTTGGAAATGATTTGTATCAAGATTTTGATGATTTTTTTCATAAGCAAGTTGTGATTTCGATCATTTGTGAAGATATGCCTGAGCTTGAAAACCGTATTGTCCTCGACTTTAAAAATAACGACTACACAGGAACACCGGGTATAAAAGTACATTACAAAATGAATAACAATACAAAAAAGATGATGACACATGGTATGGGCCGAGCGCGGGAAGTTATGGCTGAGGCTGGTGCCACACGTAGCTATGCTTCCGGTCCTGTGCGTAATGCGGGGTGGCACACTATGGGCACTGCTTGCATGGGTCGTGATCCCGCTAAATCTGTAGTGGACCAAACAGGTCAAGCACATGACGTACCGGGGCTGTACGTGGTGGATTCAAGTGTGTTTGTGACAGGATCATGTGTAAACCCAGCCAATACAATTCAAAGTGTTGCTCTGTATTTGTCAGATCGTATTGCACAGCAGGTTAAACATGGATCTTGAAACAATATTGAATCAAATGTTTCCAGGCCATCCAGCCAAAGGCCTACCTATGTTTTCGGCTCTAGAGTCCACGCCAATGGTGCAACAGGCCTATACAGTTGGATCTCTGATCTTAGGTATTTGGGAGAAAATTGATATTTCTGACTGCCCAAGTGATATAAATGATACCCTCAAAAAGCTACGAAAAATAAATTCCACCTTACTTCGTGAATTCACAGAAATCTCTTTACAGGCCTATTTCTCCAAACATCTGGTTGTTGCTCCGTTACAAAATGGGCACGCAGTTCTATTTCCCCATGCTAAAGTATTAGATGAAATGGATTATGATCTATTGATACCTGTGATTGAGAAATACGATGGAAAGGCTGTACTATGACAGATCTACCAAAAATTGCGATTGTAACTGGTGCCAATACGGGGATTGGCTTGGCTAGTGCAAAGGCCCTAGCTGATAAAGGCTTTATGATTGGTGCTTGTGTGCGAACAACATCCCCTGAACTAGATAAGCTTTTACGGAAAAATTCTGGTCATAGGCAGTTTGAATTAGACCTTTCTAAAGACATGGAGATTACAGCATGCGCAAAAAATATTTTTGGGTGGACAAAAACTGTTGATGTTTTGGTTAATTGTGCAGCACAAGCCTCAGGGAACCTATTTTCTATGACCCGGGTTTCTGATATGAGAGCTGAATTTGACACGAATTTTTTTGGTCCCCTTTTACTCAGCCAATACGTAGCCAAAAAGATGATCCGAGCCAAATGTGGATCGATTGTGAATATTGCATCTACAGCGGCACTGTTGGCAGATGTCGGCACGTTATCCTACGGTGGTAGTAAGGCCGCATTTTGTCATGCTACTAGGGTAATGGCTGCGGAATTAGGCCCTTTTGGCATTCGGGTCAATGCCATTGCCCCATCGGTAGTGGAAACGCGTATGGCGGATCTTATGGATGACGCTGTCCGAGCTAAGCTCGATGCAAGATCTGCCTTAAAGGGAACAATCGATCCGGAGGACGTAGCCGATTTAGTAACCTTTTTGGCAACAGATAGATCAAATAAGATCACAGGCCAGATTTTGCGTATTGATCGTGGAATGCTACTTTAAATATAGACTTTTCTCACTACAGTATAAGATCGTTCCAAAGAGGTCGTATAAAAATTTTGGAGATCCTAACTTGGGATTAAAGTTTTAGACTACGGTGACTATGGAGATAATATGAGTATCATAGACAACACCACCGCGTGTACGCAACGGCCTATTATTGTCGACTGCCCACCGTTTAATGAAAATAATGGTGGTGTAATTGTGTTGCACATGCTGGTTCACGAGTTGCGAGCACTTGGTGTTGAAGCATATGCCGTAAGCTTGGAGCATGAGTACGCTGATGTTCAATCACCATTATTAAGAGCATTAAAACGGTGGAACCGTCGTCGTCGCCAGGGTCCTTTCAAAACCCACCCCTCGTTAGATGTTCCTCTAGCCAAAAAAGAAATATATGATGACTCCATTGTCGTCTATCCTGAGACCCGATTTGGAAACCCTCTTAACTCGCAACGCGTTGTCCGTTGGCTACTTAATAAGCCTGGCTTCTTTGGAGTTGATGCGAAGATTGGAGAAGATGAAGAGATCTTCTATTTCCAAGAGGTCTTTGCAGAGGGTATGAAAGGCATATCTGACGAAAGATTGCTGCAAGTGCGGTGGATGCGTGACGATATTTACCAAGATATAGGACTTGCTCGATTTGGTGCGTGCCGGATGATACGAAAAGGAAAATACGGTGGGTATGTAATTCCTCAACCTGATGATGCGATTGCGCTTGATGGTAAAAGTCATATTGAAATTGCAAGAATTTTTAATACAACTGAGATCTTTTATTGTCATGATCCATATACTGCCTACCTATATTATGCAGTTCTCTGTGGCTGCGTCCCGGTGGTTATTCCACAGCCGGGTTTGAGCTCAGAGGATTGGCGTGCTGGAATGGATCTCAGGCATGGAGTTGCTTATGGAGAAGATGAGATTGAATGGGCGCGTGATACATCCCACCAGTTGATATTAGATATGGC
>JAPKEA010000159.1 GCA_028822275.1 Planktomarina sp.
TGGTCAGATCCGGAAGGAAGCAGCCACAACGAGCCCCACTTGGGTCGATGTCCAGCCTCTCACCCTACCCCTTCAAAGAACAGGGAGCCAGCTTCCTATCTCAGCGGGCTTTGCTGGACCAATGGCTATTCAGCCTATAGCATATTCATAAGATTCGAGGGATACGATGACAAAAGCACCCGCATATCAAGTTTTGGCGCGAAAATATCGACCCGAAACCTTTGCCGATTTAGTCGGGCAAGACGCTATGGTGCAAACTCTTCGAAATGCATTCGAAGCAGAACGAATTGCTCAAGCTTTTATCATGACGGGTATCCGTGGCACCGGCAAAACTACAACCGCACGCATAATTGCGAAGGGCATGAATTGCGTTGGCACCAACGGCTTGGGCGGTGCCACAATTGATCCATGCGGTGTTTGTGAAAACTGCACCTCTATAATGGAGGGTCGCCACGTAGACGTCTTGGAAATGGATGCTGCCAGTAGGACTGGTGTGAGTGACGTACGAGAAATCATCGACTCTGTTGCTTATCGGGCTGCGTCAGCGCGCTACAAGATCTACATAATTGATGAAGTTCACATGTTGTCGACCAATGCATTTAACGCCTTGCTAAAAACGCTAGAGGAGCCGCCAGCACACGTTAAGTTTATTTTTGCAACGACTGAAATTCGAAAAGTTCCTGTTACAGTACTATCGCGCTGCCAACGGTTTGACTTACGCCGTATTGAGCCAGAGATTATGATCACTTTACTGAGGAAAGTAGCTAACGCAGAAGACGCAAAAATTACTGATGAAGCACTTGGACTTATCACCCGCGCCGCAGAAGGATCTGCACGGGATGCGCAGTCTTTGCTTGATCAATCCATTTCGCACGGTGCGGGTGAAACCTCCGCAGAACAAGTGCGCGCAATGCTAGGTCTTGCCGACCGCGGTCGGGTCTTAGACTTGTTTGATCTTATATTGCGTGGCGATGCCACAGGCGCATTAAACGAAATTTCAGCTCAATATGCAGAAGGCGCCGATCCGATAGCTGTTTTGCGCGATCTAGCCGAAGTTAGCCACTGGGTAAGCGTGATAAAAGTCACACCGGAGGCTGCAGAGGATCCAACGGTTTCACCTGATGAGCGCAACCGTGGTCTCAAAATGGCAAATGCACTGCCAATGCGGGTTCTGAGCCGTATGTGGCAAATGCTATTAACCGCGTTGGAAGAGGTTGGTCGAGCGCCAAACTCAATGATGGCAGCTGAAATGGCTATTATTCGTTTGACGTATGTAGCGGATCTACCAACACCGACCGACCTCATCCGAAAGTTGCAAAATACAATACCGCCAGTAAAAGCTGCAGCCAACGCAGATACCAGCTCGGGTGGTCAGGTTCAACATTCACAAAAGGCAGTGCACAATGACAGTCAAACCAGAAAACCTGCTGCTGAACAGGCGATACCTACAAATTCAGGGCCCACCTCTGGCGGAGTACCCGCAAGTGGAAATACAGCCATGGCACTCGCCCCGCCCAAAGATGAACCGCTAGCCCACTTTGCCAGCTTTGAAGATGTACTCGAATTAATAAGGCATCACCGAGATGTAAAACTTCTGGTAGACGTCGAGACGAGCCTTAGATTGATAAGCTATGCACCAGGTCGGATCGATTTTGAACCGACTGACAGTGCCCCACGAGACCTGGCTCAAAGATTAGGTGTGCGGTTGAAAAGCTGGTCAGGCAATCGCTGGGCGATCTCAATAGGTACAGGAGGTGGGGCTACGATTGCCGAAACCAAAAATGCCGTTAAAGAGGCTTTAAAAGATCAAGCAAAAGCGCATCCATTAGTAATGGCCGTATTTGATGCATTTCCAAAAGCAAAAATCATAAATATCCGGACCCCTCAAGCTCTCGAAGCCGAAGCACATGTTGATGCTCTGCCAGAGATCGAAGATGAATGGGATCCCTTCGACGAAGAGTAATTTTTTACTCAAACTGATTATCAACATAAAATAAAGTAAAATCTAAACGAGGAATTCAAATGCTCAAAGGTCTCGGTGGGATTGGCGATATGGCCAAAATGATGAAAACGGCTCAGGAGATGCAAGGGAAAATGACCCAAATGCAAGATGAGTTAGACAATATAACCATCACAGGAGAAAGTGGCGCAGGCCTAGTGACGGTAACCGCAACAGCTAAAGGCTCTTTGACTGGTTTGAATATTGACGCTAGCATTTTTCATCCAAACGAAAAAGAAGTTGTAGAAGACCTGATCTTAGCTGCAATTAAAGATGCACAAGCGAAAGCATCGCAACGTTCAACTTCGGAAATGCAACGATTGCAAGAAAGCCTTGGTCTTCCAGCGGATATGAAGCTACCTTTCTAATCTACTCATCAAAAGTCTCTTGCGGGCGATAGCTTTTGCCCGCAACAGTAGTAATATGAATAATAGCTCCAATAATTTAGATCATTTGATTGAACTAATGGCCAAACTGCCAGGGTTAGGCCCAAGATCTGCCCGACGGGCGGTTCTACATATGATTAAGAAACGCGCCTTACTCATGACGCCTTTAGCGGACGTCCTGGCCGAGGTAGTGCAGACAGTACGTGAATGCATTATCTGTGGAAATGTAGGCACATTTGATACCTGCGATCTCTGCAAAAACCCTAAACGTGCCAATGGAGAAATCTGTGTCGTAGAGGATGTTGCTGATCTTTGGGCCATGGAACGTTCGAACGTCTTCAAAGGTCGTTATCATGTTTTGGGGGGGACTTTGTCGGCGCTTGACTCAATTGGACCTGATGAGCTGCGAATTCCAAGACTGATAAAGAGGATTCATGAAGAAAGTATTACTGAAGTTATTTTGGCGCTCAATGCAACAATTGATGGCCAAACGACAGCGCATTATATTGCAGACCAACTGAGAGAAGTCAGAGTTTCGACCCTGGCTCAAGGTGTACCAATTGGCGGTGAGTTGGATTACCTAGATGACGGCACGATCACAGCCGCTCTCAAAGCACGTAAAAATTTGTAGTCTAGAAGTCCTAAGTAAGCGCTCTTCCACATTAAGTTTTAGTAAAAAGTGACGGCGTTAGCCGTCCCTTTCCTCAATATGCTCTAATCTGCTTGCTCTTCATCTTTGCCACTTGGCAAGTTGAAGAAGCTTTCGGCATCCAAAAGATCACCATGTTTATTTTCTTCCTCTTCCGGGGTATCCGCCAAGGTAAAAGTCTCCAGACCAGAAATTGCCGCTGGAATGCGCGGCTCTTCAGACATGCCGAGGCTTTGCTCTGTGCTTACCAAACGGCGACGCTCGTCATCAGACATAACATCACCTTCTCGTATTTTTTTCGCATTGGCTTTTTGGACCAATAAATCAAGCTCAGACTGCTTACAAAGGCCCAGTGCTACTGGATCAATTGGCGTAATATTTGTAATATTCCAATGCGTCCTTTCACGGATAGCTTGGATTGTTGGTTTGGTAGTTCCAACCAATTTTGAAATTTGACCATCGGTAAGTTCTGGATGGAACTTTACCAACCAAAGGATTGAGGCCGGACGATCTTGGCGCTTTGAAAGCGGCGTATAACGGGGCCCACGACGTTTTTCTTCGCCAACAGCAGATGAATTAAACTTCAGTACCAATTTGTAAAGTGGATCAGCCTGAGCACTATCAATTTCTTCTTGCGTCAATTGATTGTTGGTAATGGGATCAAAGCCCTTAACGCCTGCGGCCACGTCACCATCAGCGATGCCCTGAACTTCAAGCTCATGCATTTCAACAAAATCAGCAATCTGCTTAAATGTAATTGTTGTATTGTCCACCAACCACACGGCAGTGGCTTTCGCCATAATAGGTTTTGCCATCTCGGCCTCCATCAAAAAAATATTATCCCAAACATAGCTTCTTCAACGCCTTGCAGCGGTCCCGGTTTTCGGCGGAACGAGTTACCAATGTAGAGGAACTTAATCATGATATAAGGTGTTCCAACAGAAAGGGGAAGCCCTATGATACTCCAAACCGTTTTTAGGACTGCTGCTAAATCAGCAAGCTAAAAGTAAAAAAAATTAGACGCTACAGGCTTGCTTTCAGACACCCCCTAAGAATAACTAAACATGAGATATTATTTTGTAGTTACTCATGATTGAAAGACGAGGCACAACCGCTCGCGCTAGCCAAATTGTTAAGCACAATGGGGTTGCATATTTATCCGGCCAAGTGGCAGAGGGCGATAGTATTCAAGATCAAACACGCGATTGCTTGGCGAAGGTTCATGATTTACTGATCGAAGCTGGCAGTAGCCGCGAGCAGATGCTACGCGCCACAATCTGGCTTTCAGATATGTCTCATTTTGCAGGCTTGAACGAGATCTGGAACGATTGGGTGCCCGCAGGTTGTGCGCCAGCCCGCGCCTGCGGAGAAGCTAAAATGGCACGAACCGAGTTGCTCGTTGAGGTTATTGTAGATGCAGCTTACAATTAAATTTTTAGCACAATCTTTCCGATATGCTGACTTGATTCCATTAGCCGGTGGGCCTCAGCAGCCTCGCTCAAAGGAAATTCACTGTCCATTACTGGCGCGATCCGACCCGCTTCTAAATGGGGCCAAATTTTTTCGAGCAATTCAGATCTAATAGACGCTTTTGCCAAGTCACTTTGTGGCCTTAAAGTTGAACCAGTTATTTTTAGTCGGCGCGACAAGAGCTGTACCAAATTCAATTCAACCTTTGGTCCTTGTAGAAAAGCAATTTGTACCAAACGACCATCATCGGCCAACGAATTTAAATTTCTTTGTATATATTCCCCACCCACCATGTCCAAAATTAAATCAACACCACCGTAGGTTTTAACAACATCTTCGAAAGCTTCAGAGCGATAATTAACTACCCGTTCAGCACCCAAATTCTTGCAAGCTTGACATTTTGCTTCAGAACCTGCCGTTGCGATCACTCGCGCACCAAAAAGATTAGCCAATTGGATGGCTGTTGTCCCTATCCCCGATGAGCCACCATGGACCATAAATTTCTCACCTGATTTCAGGCCACCCCGCTGAAATACATTGGAATATACAGTAAAGTAGGTCTCAGGTAAGCACGCAGCTTGCGCAAGCGATAGGCCTTTCGGCACTGGTAAACAGTGAAACGCTTGCGTAGCCACATATTCGGCATATCCTCCACCCGGCAAAAGTGCACAGACTTCGTCTCCAATCGCCCAGTCTGTAACCCCAGCACCAACGGCATAAATAGTTCCTGCACCTTCGAGGCCCGGCAGGTCGCTGGCACCAGATGGAGGTTTATAAAGACCGGCTCGCTGCAATGCATCAGGCCGATTTACCCCCGCGTACGCTAATTTAATGACAACTTCACCATGCCTTGCCAAAGGTACAGGACGCTCAGTTAGTTGCAATACATCGGGCCCACCGGCCTTTGTAATATTGATAGCTTTCATATTAGTCATCCTAAACCTCTTTTTATACTCTTGGTTTTGGAGCACCTCCGGGAAGGTCCCCTCGTACCACTGGTCTTTTAAGTTTTTCTAAAATTTTTAAAGAACCAGACATCATGGCACTCAGAGGCTCATTTGCTTTGATGCGGCTTTTAAAAACTTCAATCTGCATCACATTCTCAATTCGGCGATCAAGAAATTCCCAAGTACTCTCAGAATTTAAACTATCATCACCCAGCCAAAATAGCACAGTAGAGGCATAGACTGCACTCAATATAACCCGTTTAGTATACCAGTTTACATCATCCGAGGTGTCTCCAAGTGCGTTCCAAATTTCGTCAGCAGTGCCCCAAATCAACTTGGCACCCTGCGCGGCATGATTGGGAAGGGCAAATAAACTGCTGCCCCGGCGCACAATTTCTTTGTCAGCACCCGCTTCCAGCCGCAAACGGACTGCAAGTGTGACTTTGGCACGAACCTTCAAGCCATCTGTAATTGCATCCGCGTAATCACGTCGCATCTTTTGATCACCAGCCTCATGAAAAGCCACCGCCAAATCAACCGCCCCACCTGGCGCGATTGCCAAAGCAATAGATCTGTCCATACCCAAGTCTTTAATAGCTTTTTCAAAACAGGCTTGTGACCAACCGTCGAAGACGACATGCGGTAGCGCCGCAGCAAGAAGTTCAGATTTCCGTAATTCTAAAATCATAGGTTCCTCAGTTCAGTAAAGCTAGACAACAAGCACCACCTGCGTTAGTAGGAAATTTCCTGCAATTTTGCAATTTAAACTAGAAGGGTGGTGAAAACCACATGCAGGTTAGTGTTCGTGATAATAATGTCGATCAGGCCCTTCGGGCCCTGAAGAAGAAGCTAC
>JAPKEA010000160.1 GCA_028822275.1 Planktomarina sp.
CAAATTGGCCGCGTAATTCTAGTTTCGAACAGCCCCACAAATGGGGGGATTACCATTGTCAATCAGATAAAGCCCGCAGAATAACAAAATCCAATTCTATATTGACGGCATGCTCAAGTTTTGGATCGCTTACCCTCGGAAAATGTTCATTTCCTTATAAAGTAATGTAAGAGAAATTCTCTCGTTTATATCTTTATCAAAAAAGAAGTCTTTATGAGAGAAATGGAACTTATTAACTACGCTGTATAAACCACTGGCTACAAATACATCAGTGTTATTATGCTTATGCGAATAAATGCCGGCTCTGTGAGAATAATCGTTTGAATATGGATATGGAGTCTCGAAGTCGGTTATTGACAGAAACCCTCCGGGTTTGACCAGTCTATCAGCTTCACTAACGCAACGCAGGAAATTCTCTCTATCTACTAAATAAATAAAAAAGCCTAAATGTACCAGATCGAAGGATTTATCGAATGGGATATTGTCCCCAAAACCAACTTTTGCACTAATAGTAGGAAGGTTATTGTCAATATAGTCGACGGCCTCGACACTTGGTTCTACACCGTACCCATTTGCGTTCAGGCTCTCAGTCATTTGAACAAGTCTGCGCCCATCACCACAGCCTATTTCAATTATATTGTCTATTTCATTTTTGAAAGGTTGCAACCAAGCAGATAGCAAAATCATGTCTTCATCCGGTTGCCTCTGCTCAGGTGGTTGATGGTTTCTTCTAAACCATTCGTTCGCTTCACTATCTATAAATTTTTCTTTGTTGCCCATCGCTTTAGTCCTACCCTACTAAGTATCTATAATTTAATGTCTTTTTGCGATTATGATACGTGGTTTGAAAATTTTTTCGAACTTTTGAATAAAGACATGTTTTTAATGGGCGCAAGTGCGTCTGATTAGTAGTCAAATTTGTTTTTCTGCTCATTGATATCATTTGCTTAATTGTTGGTGTTCCGGTGTTGAAATTACAACCTGATTACTTACCTTTCAATCTCTTTGGTACGGCTTTGCGGATTGCAGATCTACGCTCCCTGAAGTTGTCCATAATCCATCGATTTTGAATTTACTGCTTCTATCAAAAGATTGAAATAATCTTGCGCCAAAATGGAATATTCCGCAATGGGGCGGGGTACGCATTCCGCTTTAATAATCTGCACTCTTATTGGATGGAAAAGTATAATTCGCTTCACCACGCAGTAAAGAGAGAATTGTTTGCGCTACCGCCTTTTGGTTTTCTGAATTGTCAAAATCTGGTAACTCTCGGATGTAATGACGGTGAAGAGTTCCATCATGCGCACGAGCCAACAAGGTACCTGTCCTTTGTTCAAGGTCAGCATGGTCAACAGACAAGGTCTGAATGTCATGCCAAGTGGTATGTTCGTCGAATTTCAGAACGCCAGGTAAACCCGAATACCAAGGCTGACCAAAGCAAATGACACGCTTTTTTTTGCACAAAGCTTCCCACCCAACGGTTCCAGTAATTGTTGCAACCGCCACAGCGGCGCCGGTTAAACTATGCGTGTTCGAGTATGATGGCATCATTTCAACGGCTTTAATTCGAGACAAGCGGTGAAAGTACATTGGGCCCCGAGCGAACCCCATTTGTTTCGGATTTTCTTTGACATAAATCTTTATATCTGGGGGCAAGATGCGCGCTAAATCTTCTATTGCAAGAACTTGGTCGCGGTATTTCTGACCAATTGCTGATGTGGTCATTTCGGGCTGTAATTGCAAAGCAAAATATATAAATTTTTGTGTTAAATCGATTGGTTTTTGTTCAAACTCTGACAGATGTTCAAAATACGCAATATCGCTCATATTGAAAAAACGCGCAAAGGGGTCACGCCATTTTGGAAAAACACCGTATATCGTTCTCATGCGTTTAATCGTATCAACAATCCATCGCAGTTTTAAGATTTTTTTAGGGTCTTTCAGTGCGATGAAAACGAATAAATTTATCAGACTCCGCGCTGATATTCGCCCAGTTTCCTATACTCCTTGCTTAATATTTTTCATGTAAAAAAGATTTAGGCCAGACGAACCTTCTATTTTGTAGGGCTGAGTACGGTTTTCTGATGATGGAAAGAGACCAAAATCATTTATTTCTTCCATCGAAAAAAATTTTCCTTGAAAAAGCGACTGGGTTAACAGTATCGGCTTTAGTCCAAGTGCAAGGCCAGCTTGATAGAAAATTGTATCATATCCTAAATGAGGTAGATTAAAAAAAAGCATATGTGTTGCACGCGATTTGACAATGCGATCCGCCACCACATCGAGCAAGATGTGATAATAATCTATGTAGTCTTGCAAATTCTGCAGGTTATTTGCCCTGTAACTGTAAGCTGGACCCGCCCGTTGCAATTGATCTATGAAACGCTCCATATCTTCAAAATAGCTTGGACTTGAGATCACGCTATGCCGCATTCCTGTAAAGGCAGTCCCTGACATGAGGTGACCACTTTTACCTAGTTGCGAGCTCATTTTTGACAGCGAGGATGCCTTAATGTCCGCATCTTTGTCACCCAGAGAGAATACTAGTTCTAGCTCACCTTTGGCATATTACAGCACTAGCTCCATAATTGGCTTTGCGTCTCGGGGAACGTGGGCGAGTAGGCGGATTGTCATAAATACCTTATCCTTTTATGAAGCCTCATACTCGAGAACTCAGAGCGTTCGATGCTTGGTGAAATGCCTCTGCACTAAGCCTTACGTCATAGTCCTAAATGGTCAGCTTGTTCTCAATATCGAATAAACGGGGTTATCTTGAGTGGCGCTTCACCAAGATAAATGCAAGTATTCACTCGGTCATTTTTCTGATTTTCTGGCTTGGGGCGGGATTGGTTGAGGTATATCTGCGGTATCTAAGTTACTCTAGCCTGCTAATGTTTGAGATGACACCCTGTCTTAGGCGCCTGAGTTCGAGTTTTGCCGTCTGGTTAACTTTGAATGGTGGTGATAATGGTAAGCTTAATAGGCACGTAAACTAACGCTCGTGAGGCATATTTTGATCAAAAAAAAATCTGCATATGTCGCTAAGAGGGTCAGCTATAGGTTGCAGTATTGGTTGTTTTTGAGCTTAATTTGGGTAATGCACAGGATGCGTTATACAAGGCGTCAAAAATTTGGGGCCTGGTTTTTTTCTGAAGTGATTGCGCCTCTGGCTGGTTACCACAAACGCACACGTGAAAATCTGAATTTGATCTTCCCAGAGATGGAAGAGGCGAAGGTGGCTCGCTTAACAGCCTCCGTTGGACGCAATATTGGCATTACGCTCAGTGAACTATTTTCTCCAGACGATTTCGTCAAAAACGTAACAAACTGTGCACTTAAGGGTGATGGTCTGGAAGCGCTAAAACGCGCACACGAACAAGGTCGGCCAGTTATTGTTGTCTCGGGCCACTTTGGCAATTATGATGTTGTTAGGGCGAACTTAATAGCGATGAACCTTCGAGTCGGAGGCCTCTATCGTCGCATGAACAATCCATACTTCGACGCTTACTACATAAAATCAATATCAAAAATTGGCACTCCGTTATTTGAACGGGGGCGCCGCGGTTTGAAAGCCATGCTGACCTTCTTGCGAGGAGGCGGTATTTTGGCTGTGCTTATTGACCAACGTCTAGCGAATGGCGTGCCGCTGTCGTTTATGGGCAAAACGGCCTACTCACCGGTGTCGATAGCTGGTCTGGCATTGAAACTGGACGCTCTGGTTGTGCCAGCCTATGCTGTTCGCCAGCTAGATTTATCATATGAAGTCCACATAGAGGATCCTATCGAACATTCCACTGCAATCGAGATGACCCAGGCACTTAATGATAGTCTGGATCGGCGCGTGCAGAAAAACCCAGAGCAATGGTTATGGATTCACCGCCGCTGGAAGTCTACAGTCACGCATGATGATGCAACTAATTAGAACAAGGCGGCGCAGCCAGCAGAGATTAAATTTCCTCTTAAAATGAAATGAGAATCTATTTGAATGATGCGCTGTATATGCGAGTGTACAGGCGCAATAATTCCTTTGGAATTGAGTGTCGTGATGCCTTGCTTTCAATGCCCTCCCCCGATATTTCGAGCGAGTTTTAAGTATGACAAGGTGGATTATTCAGGTTGCGTAACAGAAGGCACTTGCAAGGTTGTATCGATCAACCTAGGAATATTTTCGACCGCACCGAGGCGTTTTGAACACTGCAATCTGACACGCAGAGCTCTATCCTATCAACAGATGGAAACTGAAGGGTGTATACAAAAACCAGCGCTCGGTTTTCACATGCAAATGATATAACGACTGCCAAAACATTCAGTTGAAGGAGAGAATATGCTCGAGAATTCCACTATATTGATCACAGGAGGGACTGGATCTTTTGGCAAGACGTTTGCACCCATGACCCTCAAGAAATATAATCGCCAGAAAATTATTGTATTTTCGCGTGATGAGATGAAACAGTGGGAAATGACCAAGAGTTTTGCTGACAACCTAAAAGCACGCTTTTTTATTGGTGATGTTCGCGATTGCGAACGGCTCTAACGCGCGTTAGATGACGTGGATTATGCTGTGCATGCTGCCGCCACGAAGAGTGTGCCCACAGCAAAGTACAATCCTTTTGAGTGTGTAAAAACCAACGTGATTGGTGCAATGAACCTCATCGACGCGTGTATCGACAAAAAAGTGAAAAGGGTTGTGGCGCTTTCAACTGACAAAGCTTCTAGTCCGGTCAACCTTTACGGGGCTACCAAGCTGACGTCGGACAAATTATTCGTGGCTGGGAATTCTTATGCTGGCGAGCACGGGACACGTTTCGGAGTTGTCCGCTACGGCAATGTCATGGGGTCGAGAGGCTCCGCGATCCCATTCTCTCTTTCATTGCTAGACGCTGGGGCGACAGCCTCACCGATTACTGATGCGCGAATGACGTGATTTATGATCACATTCGAGCAGGGTGTGGAATTGGTTTGGAGAGCTTTTGACGACATGGAAGGTGGCGAAATTTATGTTCGAAAAATACCGTCCATGGAAATGACAGATCTCGCCAAAACTCTGATGCCCAATGGTCAACTTGATCACGTAGGCATCCGCCCTGGCGAAAAATTACATGAACAAATGATTGGCCCTGAAGACGCAAGCTTTACCTTTGAATATGATGAATATTTTAAAATACTTCCGGCAATAAGCAATTGATCTTTAAGCTCTGCGCGTATTAAGGATGGCGCCCCGGTTGCCGCTGATTTTTCGTATGATAGTCACACAAATCCAGAGTGGATGCGCCCCGATGACTTGCTGAAATGGGTCCAGTCCAATAAAAACAAAATCAGGATTGCCGGATGATACCCTACGGCCGCCAGGAAATCACTCAAGATGATATTGATATTGTTTCGAAGGTTTTGACCTCTGATTTCTTGACCCAAGGGCCGTTGGTGCCACGCTTTGAACAGTCAATATGTAATTTCGCAGGTGCGCATTTTGCCACGGCGGTAAACAGCGCAACGTCCGCGCTTCATCTGGCATGTGCCGCTTTGGGCCTGCAACAGGGGGATTGACTGTGGACATCGCCAAATACATTTGTCGCGTCTGCCAGTTGTGCCTTATACTGGGGCGCAAGGCATCTCAGGTGCGCGTGTTGCCCGAGAGTTGGATGCGCATGTGCGGATCTATGGCAAGCCATCCCGCATTGTCAGGGACAACGTCCTATGCGCGGAATATTTGGCTGATTTGGCTTCAGGTCATTATCGCATCAAGGCGTCTCGACACGTTCATAGCATGGCTCAGTTCGGCTTTTTGGTCAACGACAGTCTCTCCCATAACAAACACAAAGTAGGCTTTTGCGGCTCTCACCGGCCTTAGACGAGATCACCGGGCCGCTAACATAGAAGGCCTGAACAGTATCTAAAAGGTCAGCTAACTGCCGCCACGGCCCTTACAGAGAAAGGTCCTTCTGCTGCTGATCACCCCTCAAAGAAGGGGCAGGTCAGGCTTGCCATGTTTGATGATCCCAGAAACAGTACGGGCGATCTTGGCAGCGATTGCGGTACACGCTTTGCGGCGCAAATGTTTGTTGTGGCGGTCTTTGGCGATGGAGCGTTCGAACGTGTCTCGAAAGTTGTTGGTCCTCAACAAGTATCGTCAAAATGCTCATTGTACTGTATCAGCACGTGTCGTTTGTATTCAATGCCTCGAACATTCTATTCGCTTTCCAACTGTTTTTCTAGGTGCGTTGGGCGTCTTTAAGGTATCATAAAATGGCTGGGGTGGTAGGATTCGAACCTACGGTACACGCTACCAAAAAGCGTTGC
>JAPKEA010000607.1 GCA_028822275.1 Planktomarina sp.
AGGTACTTCTATTGGTGATTTAACCCTGAAGGCTCCGAGTGGATCAACCGTAATTACGCCGATTACAACATTGATAGTCGACACAAAATTGTCTTCTGTAAAAGTTGCTCAAGCACTGGGTCTTCCTGAAGAAGTTTCTTATAACAACTTTAACCCGTATGCGCCGGGTGTTGACAATGGTGTTGCAGTTGCAGTTGAGAATACTGGACAAAAAATTGTATCAATCATAACAACTTTTGCAGAGCTTTTGGAGTATGATGGTCTTCCAAAAGCCGATGCTTTAAACTTTTCCAGTACTGCAATGGCAGACTTAGTCAAAGAGATTTCTAATAATTTTGATACTCTCGACTCAAGCTCCGAAAATATTGAAACTGTTGATTTAAGCACACAAGATGGTGTTGGCGCCTTCGTTGATAAACTAAAAAGTGTTATAATGCCAACGCTTAAACAGCCCAAATTAGTTGCTGATGAAGCGGGTGAAGAGGGCGCGGTGCGCCCTGAAACAATTGAAGAAGTTACAGGTCGTGTACAACAGCTTTCGCTAAATCTAGAGACAGCAATAGAAGGCATTTCTGCGGTAAATACAGAAATTGATAAAGTTGAGTATATATCGTTTGGAAATGATCCGGGTTCTACTAACGCTACCGCCACAGGATACTCAAAAGAAATTTACGCCTTAGTTGACCAATTGAGAACGCAAGCCACAACGGGAGATATTACTTTTGATAGTGGGGTTGTTTTTGCTGCCACTTTTCGAAATGGAGGAGATCAAGCGCCAGATAACGTGGAGGTTGTGGAATATAACTTTGACGGTACATACTCCAGTTTACCCCAGCCAATTCTCTCTGCTGATGGTCAGGTTGGGACTCTAAGAACGATTGATGAGCTTTCCACATTTCAAACTGAAGCTGAGACAGTATTTAGTTATGAACTTTCGGGCGCTGACAGTTCCAAGTTCGAAATACTCGACACTCAAAAAATCATCTATAATTTTGACCCCACTTCTGATACCCAAAAAACGTATGAACTTAAGGTTAAATCAACAGACGAGTCTGGGCTGACATCTGAAGAAAAAACCATTTATATCAAAGACCATCCAGTCGCTTCATTACTAGGCAAAGTAAATTTCAATCAATGGGATGTTTCGGTTGCACAAACGCCACATGATGTCGCCCCTGTTGCCTGGGCTGGCAGCACAAGTGAAAACAGTTCTGGAAAGATACTATTCAAAATACCTGAGTATTCCTATTCTTTAGAACCGGAGACAATTCTGGACAGAGATTGGAAGGCCTTCCAAGACAATGCGCTCGCCAACTATGCTGAAGCAGATGTCTTTGCACCAGGACTTACGGTTCCTACTGAAAATATACAATATAGGGTAATCTCAGAGACCCCCGATGGGGATCGAGTGATCCAAGTTACAGCGTCGTTAGTCAGTGATGATGTTTTTGAAGGGTTTGCGTCTTCTTATATCTCAGAATCAAACCCGAACCTGCTTTGGATAGCACCAGAGGGAAATACTGATGGCACGCTGATCATTTCGGGTGATGTAAAAGTAGAATCTAAGGGACCCTCCCAAGTTTCCTTTAGTATCCAAAGTATTGAAGGCTATGATAATACCTCTCAGACATTAGATGATTATCAATATGCAAAAATCTTAAATTTGCAGTCTAGTACAAGCTTAACAAATCTATCTATTAGAGATTTTTCTGATGTAAGAATAAATCCTGATGGTAGCGTTTTTGATCGAGATGAGTATAATACTGATGCAGATGCATTTG
>JAPKEA010000161.1 GCA_028822275.1 Planktomarina sp.
CGCAACAAGTTCAGACCGCTCTATGTTGACCGTTTTGATGGCTGCATCAATTATAGTAATTGAATAAAATGTGTTCTCTTTCGCAGTACTTAAAGATACGCCAGTGCTGCCCTTTGTGTCTGAACCGTCCGCATCGATAGCTGTATCATGGGCTATCGCATGTTTGGTTGTGGTATCAGTGGTATCATTATTCTTATCATCAACGACGATCATTCTATTTTTGTCGTCACCACCGCTGAGCTAATGTGACAATGCCTCAGCAAATAAAGATTGCTCATTCTATTCCCGGGGATTTGGAAATCTGAATCACGCTGATATAGTAGTATCAATTAGTTTATTGGATCTTTAGCCTATCGAATGGGGATATTTTATCATAGCACGAGGCCACAAAGATGTTCTGCTCGCCTCAAGTGATTTATTTAAATGCCATCTAAGCCATGCTTGGGTGACGAAATGTATTGGCGCGAAAGCCATGTGCACAAACCATCCAATCCCGGAAATAACACTCTTTCCGAAATGTTAGACTGATCGAGCTTATCTCGAATTTCCCATTTTAAATCTGAGGGAATTACGATTTTGATTCCTAATTTTGGCTGATGGCTCAGCCAATCTGTCATCGAGCGACATTCTCCAATTTGAACAGAAAAACAGGCAAACTGATTCACGATCCGCGTACTAAGTGACGGTGGTTCAAAAAACAACACCTGACTGTTTTGGTCAGCTGAGCTGTCACAAAGCTGATCAAGATCTTGGATTTGTGATGAAAGCATTTCATCTGTAAACACATGTGCGCCTTGCTCCGCTAGAATGCTTCGAAGTGAATGTGGGAGCAGTTCATGTGTCTGATCAAAATCTACTTTCCAAATGGCCCCATCTGCATCCATATTCGATTGTTCGCTGCACGCAAAGTGCATTGCCACTAGTGGGGAATATGTCCAGTCAACGAGACGGGTCGGCAAACCATGATGTTGAGCCAAGGACATCCAGTGCCAAAAATTGATTGGTGTAAAGCTATCAGGAATACTCCCTTGTTGCCTAATGCTTGAATCCGCATACTTTTTGAAATTACGTAACAAGTGTTTTTCCAGTTCGTGATACCCCTGCCCCAAGCGTACCAATCCGGAAGCCAATTCAAACTCGGATCGGCCATGCCCTCTAAAAACATGCTTCGATCTATGCCGCCTTATTTTTTGATTCCAGGAGTCTTCAAAGAGCACATCCTGCAGTTCACTCCAGGATCGAACCCTAAGGGTATGTTCTTCCTTGTCAAATTCTGATTGCTTTCTATCCACCATTATTACGCTCCGCTAGCTTAGGTATGATACCCTAGCCTCTGCAGCTAGACACCGATGATCATGTCCCATCATTGCCTGCAAATACCTAAGAATTTTCTTGACTCAATTCTTACTGTATCGTCCTGTGTATATATTAAAAAAAGTATTATGTAAAATAGGAGTATAACTATGAATAAAATGTCTAAAAGTATAACGATTGCTGTGTTAGCGACCGCTGTTGCGACCGCCATCACACCTGCATTTGCAGGCCAAAATATCACTCTGTGCGGCGGTAGTCCGGGTGGGCTTTGGTCGCTGTTGGGTGCCGGTATCGACGCAGCAGTTCGTAAAGTGGACCCTGAATCTAACGTGACTTATCAAACGTCTAGCGGCGGTTTTGCGAATATTACCCAAATCAACCAGGGAAAATGCGATCTGGCAATTGTACACATTGGCGAAGTTGTTATCGCCGGACGTGGGGAAGAGCCATTTAGTAAACCTACTGGTGGAGTGTCTGCAATTGCGCTGCTCTACAATTGGGCTCCTATGCAATGGGTCATTGATAAAGCGTATGCCGAAGAACATGGGTTGGGTTCCATCGGTGATCTATCTGGAATAGAAAATACTTTCAATTTGGTCGTTAATCGCCGAGGCATTCTGCCATCGATTTTGGCGGAAAAGTCCTTAGTGGCCTCAGGCGTGACCTTCGCTCAAATCGAGGCCAACGGCGGCAGTGTGCAGTTCCAAGGTTCAGGCTCTGCTTCAGAAATCATGCAAGACGGAAAAGCCGATGCTTGGGTGAACGCAACATTCGTAGGGAGTGGCAAAATCAGATCTATAGCTACAAACCGTGAACTTACGCTGCTGTCTGTGTCAGATGAGGTAATTGCAGCAATGCAGGATGCCTATGGTTCAACAGCTGTGACTATACCTGCAGGGGCTTACAAGTGGCTTGATCATGACGTTAAGACCTTTGGTGCACAGGCAGCTTTGATCACTGCAGAGGATGCAGATCCAGCTTTAGTAAATTTGGTTGCTCGGGCTGTCTATGAAAATGTTGGTGAGGTGCAAGGTGTGCACAAAGCGATGCGTGCTTTTAACGCAGAGTTGGGAGCGTCAATCGACCAGTTTGAGTACCACCCGACTGCTTTAGCCGCCATAGAAGCCGCTGGAAACTAGCACGTTATAGCAAGATGCGGGGCCAACTAAGTTGTTGATTTCGCATCAATTTGCAGAATTTATAGATCGCAAGAGGCCTCTATGACAAAACCGAAGTTCTTAGGCTTGCTTTTTTCCACTGGTTGTCGTCGGAACATCAGTGGAAATTTATATTGGCCCATACGACTTTATACAGCATTGTTTTCTGTGTGGGTCATTTGGGCTGCGACGATCTCCCGAATTGATGCACTTTCACTTACAGTAATTTTCTTATGTTTGATCTATGTTCCTGCATTCTTGCTTGTAGGGGCAACGGAAAAGTCGAATCCTCGGCCCACGATCATTGACTGGCTGTTGTGTTTCGCCGCAGCTGCTTGCGCTGGGTATTTCATCTTGAAAATCCCTGAAACTGCAAGTCGGATTAGTCTGTTTGATAAATTGAGTACCTATCAATTCGTGATGGCCTCCATCTTGATCTTGCTCACGCTCGAAATAACCAGACGGACGGTCGGACTATTTCTGATGTGTTTAGTACTCACATTTATCACCTATAACCTTTTCGGAGATTCTATTGAGGGGCAACTTGGTCACGGCGAAATCTCACTCAGCCATTTTGTTGATATCAACATCTACACTACTGATGGGCTATTTGGCGTTCCCGTGAGAGTCGCCGCAACCTACGCTTTCCTTTTCGTAATGTTTGGTACCTTTCTTGAGAAAGCTAAGGGTGGTGATTTCTTTTTCAATCTTGCGGCGGTAGTGGCAGGAAAAAGTACCGGTGGACCAGCCAAGATCGCAGTGTTCTCATCTGCATTATTTGGCACCATGTCGGGCAGCCCGACTTCGGATGTGGTTGCAACTGGTTCTATTACAATTCCTATGATGAAGAAGTTGGGCTACGACAGAAGCTTGGCCGCTGGGGTTGAGGTTGCATCTTCAACGGGCGGCAGTCTTTTGCCTCCTGTCATGGGCTCTGCGGCATTCATTATGGCTGAACTTACTGGACTTGGGTACGGCCAGATCGTTATGGCGGCAATCTTGCCTGCCATACTGTATTATGTCGGCATCATAATCCAAGTACATTTGCGCTCAGTTGCGCTTGATCTTCCACCTCTTGATGCATCTGATGTGCCGACGTTTGCTGAAACTATGAAGCAAGGGTGGCCGTTTTTGCTACCTCTTGTCGGCTTGGTCGTCCTGTTGGCGATGGGATATTCGCCAACGATGGTCGCTGTATTCAGTGCAGGAGCGGTTTGGGTTGTGTCACAGTTCCGCAAAGATACACGCCTTGGACTGACTGCTACAATCGAGGCACTTTCTGACACGGCCATTCGGATGATTGGCGTCACGGGCGCTTGTGCAGCGGCTGGTTTAGTGATCGGCGGCATTACGATGACTGGTCTGGCCTCGAAGTTTTCGTATATCGCGTTCGCATTTGCTGGTGACAACACAATGGTTATCTTGATGCTAACTGCCGTCGTTACTATTGTACTAGGGTTGGGTATGCCGACGCCAAGTGCTTATGTTTTAGCCGCAGTTCTTGTTGGTCCAACACTAGTCAATGATTTCGGATTTCAGGAACTAAACGCGCATCTATTTCTTCTCTATTTTGCCGTGATGTCCGCAATGACGCCCCCCGTTGCGGTAGCTGCGTATGCCGCTGCAGCAATTTCGGGAGCCAATCCGCTCAGAATTGCTGTCGTTGCAATGCGCTTTTCTATTGTGGCGTTTGTTGTTCCATTCATGTTCGTATCGAATCCGTTAGTTCTTCAGCCTTTCTCTAGCATAGAAGCAGTGCTTGTCAGCATTGCCATCACATTTGCGTGCGTATTAATAGCATTCGCTGCAGAAGCGAATTGGAAAGATAGATCTTCTACGCCAACGCGCATTGGAATAGCTATTTGTGCAATCCTACTCTCGCACCCGGACGTCATACTAAAAGTGATCGGAGGCATCAGTGGTATTCTACTTCTTACAGTTAGCATGAGAAAACTTAAAAACTTCTCCAAAAAGCCAGTTGAATCTTAAATATGCCCCTCAACACATATTATTGTTAGTATGAAAACGAAAGTCACAACATGTTACTTGATCTGCGAAAAATGAACCAACTGATAGATCTGTGGTTGGATGAAGACGTCAACTACTATGACCTGACGGCCAAAATCATGATCGATGATGAAGCTATTGCCAAATTGGGAATGAACGCTCGCGAGCCTATAATTCTTTCAGGCTTAAAGCTGGCGGAGATGGTTTTTAAGAAGATGGACCCTGAATGCACATTCGAAGCAACTAAAAAGGATGGTGAACTCGTAAAAACTGGTGAAACATTTGCTGTTATAAAGGGCAATGCCCAAGCTCTACTAACCGCTGAACGTGTCGCTTTGAACTTGATGCAAAGAATGTGCGGTATTGCTGACTTGACAGCGCAATACGTCAAAGAAATTGAGGGAACGGGCGCCATTTTGTTGGACACTAGGAAAACTACTCCTGGTCTCCGCATGATAGAGAAATATGCAGTAGTTTGTGGAGGCGGCCGCAGTCATCGACTTGGCCTCGATAACGGCATTATGTTGAAAGATAACCATATTGCAGTCGCTGGTAGCATCGCAGCTGCAGTAGCGCGGGCCAAGGCGCAGGCGCCAATGCTTACAAAAATAGAAGTCGAAGCTGACCGTCTTGATCAGGTGTGGGAAGCGCTTGATGCCGGTGTTGATGTGATCATGTTAGACAACATGAGTAATGACCATATGTGCAAAGCTGTCGAAATAGTTGCCAAACGTATTCCTCTCGAATGCTCTGGTGGCGTTCGCTTAGACACTATTCGTGGCAAAGCAGAAACGGGCGTCGATTATGTGTCTGTTGGACAGATCACACAATCCGCTACCTGTGCCGATATAGGTCTAGATGACGTTTGATATGGATACTTAGAAAGGTCCGAAAATGCAGGGTACCCTTTTCTTGGTTGTTGGCCCAAGTGGTGTCGGTAAAGATAGCTTATTAGACGGAGCGCGCAAAAAACTCGTTTCCTATCGGTGGGTCTCATTTCCTCAGCGTATTATTACTAGGCCCGTCGATGCGGGCGTTGAGCCCCACATTTCAGTAACGGAGCTTGAATTCGACAATCTTTTGACCAATGGTTCCATGTGGTACCATTGGGAAGCCCATGGATTACGCTATGGGATTCCCAATACCGTTTTAGCCAATCTGGAAAACGGCATAAACGTTATCCTGAATACATCTAGAAATGAATTGAAAGCATTTCGCAACAAAGCGGATAATGTTGTGACGATCTTCATTTCAGCTTCTCCAAGCATTGTTGAACAACGACTGAGAAACAGAGGGCGAGAAACAGAGGATGAAATCCAAAAACGGCTCTCCCGAATTGTTGATGAGCCGTCGCAGACCTGCAATACGTTTGGTATACAGAATGATGCGAGTCTGTGTAATGGCACGGAAATGCTTGTAGACCTGATCGCGGGCAACTGTAATCTACAATCTGAGGTCAAGAAATTTTCTGTCGAGATTGGCAACAAAAAGATTTGCCTGATTCACGTAGCCAATCCAGTCGCTCGCTTGCTGTTAGCAGGTTCGATACGGGTGACTTTGTCCTTCGAAGGCAAATGTGTAACTGCAGAATTAGGTTGGACTAGTGATGAAAAAATTGCAACTGAGAACCAGTGTGCCCTTTCAGGAGGAGCGATTTCCACTTTGGGCTTGAAAAAAGGAGATGTAGCTCACATCCGACGCTCTCCGAATCCAAAAAGCCGTTCAATTCTCCAAAAGAAAATTAGCGGTGCAGAACTCACATATTCGGAAATGGAAGCTTTATTTTCTGATCTGGTA
>JAPKEA010000162.1 GCA_028822275.1 Planktomarina sp.
CTTGTGATCGTCGATACTGATCGCTACTTCTCTTTGGTATGAGAAATCCCTTGATTGATCCGTTTGCCCGCGCAATCACCTACTTGCGTATTTCTGTCACAGACCGTTGCGACTTTCGCTGCGTTTACTGCATGTCTGAGAATATGACGTTTTTACCAAAGCGCGATTTACTAACTCTTGAAGAATTGGACCGTCTTTGTTCAAGCTTCATTGATTTAGGCGTACAAAAGTTGCGGGTCACAGGCGGTGAGCCTTTGGTAAGACGAGATATAATGTCATTCTTTCAGGGTATGAAACGACATCTCGATAGTGGAGCCCTCAAGGAATTAACCCTAACAACAAATGGCAGCCAGTTGCACAGATTTGCTGAAGATCTTTTTAAAGCTGGCGTAAGACGTATAAATATTTCGATTGATACTCTAAGTGAAAAAAAGTTTGCCAAAATAACACGGTGGGGAAAACTGGAAAATGTGTTACGCGGCATTGATGCTGCACTAGCGGTGGGTCTGAAAGTTAAGTTGAATACTGTTGCGCTTAAAGATTTCAATGAGAATGAGCTTTTTGATCTTGCGGAATTCTGTGCTAAACGGAATATGGATTTGACATTTATCGAAGTAATGCCGATGGGGGATCTAGGGGAAGAAGACCGTGTGGGTCAATACTGGGCTTTGAGTGATTTGCAAACCCAATTGGCGAGCCGTTACACTTTAACAGATTTGCCAGATCGCACTGGAGGTCCTGCGCGATATGTTCAACTGAAAGAAACTGGTCAGCGGGTTGGTTTGATAACTCCACTAACTCACAACTTCTGTGAAAGCTGCAACCGAGTACGGGTGACGTGTACTGGTGAAATCTATACATGTTTGGGACAGGAAGGCAGTGCTGACTTGCGTGGGCCGCTCCGCTCATCAGAGGGCAACAAGGTGCTAGAGGAGGCAATCAGAGCAGCAATTGGCTCTAAGCCTAAAGGTCATGATTTTGACTACTCACGGGGTAATGAAGGCGGCAAAATGACCCGTCACATGAGCCACACAGGCGGTTAATCCGTCTGAAGACTTTCAATCAAACGATCGAGCATTTTCTCACCAGCCGTAAACTCAGACAATTCAATGAACTCATCCGGCTGATGCGCTTGCGCAATATTACCTGGACCACAAATCACTACTGAGAAACCTCTATTTTGAAAATGTCCTCCATCCGTGCCGTAGGCCACAGTGTGGCTCCCATTATCACCAGTCAATCTACGGGCCAAAGCTTCGGCTCGGCCTTCCACTTCTGGAACAACTGCGGGTCCAGGCATAATATTAACATGAAAAAAACTATCCGGATGAACCGCTTGCATTTCAGCTTCGATAATTGACAATTCTACTCTGATTTTAGCATACCAATCCTCTGGATTTTCATCCCCAACACAACGCAAGTCAATCGAGAAATAACAGTCTTTCGCAGTAATATTATTTGCTGTTCCACCATTAATTTTCCCGACATGTAATGTCGTGAAAGGGGGGTCATACAATGCCGCAATACCTGAGGGATTCTTAGCTTGGCTCTCTATATTCTGAACTCTCACCCATTCTACAAACCGCGAAGCGCACATAACCGCCGATACACCCTCGTGCAGACGGGACGAATGTACCTCGTGGCCCCGCACGTGAAACTGTAGGTCATCACAGCTTTTATGGCCAGTCACCACTTGCATCTCAGTTGGTTCTCCAACAATAACGGCATCGACCTTCGCAAAATTATCCAAAAGGCCATTGGCAACATCAGGCGCTCCCAACAAGCCTACTTCTTCGTCACGGGACAATGCAAATTGGAGCGGTCGTAACAAATCCATTGATTTAGCTTTGACCAAAGCTGCCATTGCCAAAGCCACGAAACCCTTCATATCGCAGGTACCACGCCCATAAAGACGGCCTTCTTTGTAAACCACACTCCAAGGATCAGTCGACCAATCTTGCCCCTCTACTGGCACCACATCAGAGTGCGCCGACACGGCAACCCCTCCAGCTACATTGGGCCCCACCTGCGCTATAAGCCCAGCTTTAGCGCCGTCTATATTTGGGATTATAATGCTATCAATACCATGTTCCGCAAAGTAATCTCGTACGAAATGAATCAACGGCAGGTTTGTATCTGAACTGACGGTTGGAAAGGCTACGAGTTGGTCCAGTAACTGCCGAGCTGTGAGTACTTCTAACATATTGTATACTAGCATTTCTTTGCTAGGATCAGTCAAGAAAAATTAAAATAGTTACTTTAAATTCATTCTAATACGACGTAGTATAAAATAGACTGCAGCAACAACAATAGGTACTATTGCCGCTGTTAAAAAAACTTTCGATACTCCAAAAATTGCAGGAATTGGAGCCAAAAAATAAAGCATAAGTCCAGTAGCGTAATAACTAACAGCTACAATCGATAAACCCTCAACAGTTTTTTGCAAACGCAGCTGCATATCTGCCCGACGGTCCATACTTGCAAGAAGATCTTGATTTTGACCCTGACGCTCTACATTCACTCGCGTGCGGAGTAGATCTCCAGTTCGTTTAGCTCTAGCAATTAGGTCCTGAAGACGAGAGTCCATTGCTTGTATCGTTCGCATAGAGGGATCATAACGGCGCATCATGAATTCGCGAAATGTTTGCACCCCCTCAAATCGTTCCTCCCGAAGAACTTCTATTCGCTGTGAAACAATTGCAGCGTAGGCCTTACTGGCGGCAAACCTATAAGCAACCTGAGCAGAATTACTCTCTAATTCAGCCGACATTTCTAAAAGTGCATCGAGATTAGCTTCTGCTGAAATATTTTCATCGCTCAAAGCGGCCACGAGCTGAGACATGCTATGATCGACAATACTTAACTTAGATGAAAGTTCACGGGCCTCGAAAAGACCAAGCATCGACATAACTTTGTAAACTTCTATCTCATTCAGTCTTTGTACAATCCTACCAATCCGATTCCGCCCAGTAGTTGGGCCAACAAACACAGAAAACCTAAGATTTCCATGAACATCAATCCTATAATCACCCGCAATCACCGCCGCACCGTCCAAAACTCTACTCACAGCCAAACTCTCAGCCACAAAATGCGATTTAAGATGGCGTTCTATAGTTTTAGTAGAAGCAGTACTCTCAATACGAATAGCAGAAGAAGTTAACCGTACACCTGGTGTGGAAGCCAACCAATCAGTTGGAAAAATATTAAATTCAGTTCCATCAAAAGCAACTTTCCCTAAGTCATCAATGATTGCTGTATAAGTGGTGAACTCTGCGTGGGACTCCCATTTAATCCAAGCCTGTCCAAGCTTTCCAAAATAATGAGTTGCATTTGGGGCGGGATGTGGTGCGCCAAACCTATCAAGCAATAGAATTAAGTGATCCCAATCAGAGGAATTACTTTTAGCCGCACTATCATCTGAACTTCCATAGGCAAAAAACGCTGCTCGCGCCGAGGCAGATACAATGGGAAAAGGCCGAGCATGCAGTTCATTTGTCGCTCTAAAACGCATTGGGTGATCAGGCATATCTGGCATTTTGTTCTCCTCTAGGAAATAACTTACCGCCGTGTCCTAGCTTAACGTATTCGATGAAATAGTTCATCCATTAATCATTCGATCATTGGCAAAAGTCGGTCCAAAGATTCTTTTGCATCACCGTAAAACATCCTTGTATTCTCTTTAAAAAATAATGGGTTTTCGATACCAGAATAACCTGTACCCTGCCCGCGTTTTGAAACGAATACCTGTTTTGCCTTCCAACATTCCAAAACGGGCATCCCAGCAATTGGGCTATTTGGATCATCTTGCGCTGCGGGATTAACAATATCATTTGAGCCAATTACAATAGCCACGTCAGTAGTTGGGAAATCATTGTTGATTTCATCCATTTCCATAACAATATCATATGGGACGCGAGCTTCTGCCAATAGAACATTCATATGCCCCGGCAGTCGACCAGCAACCGGATGGATTGCAAAGCGTACTTTTTTACCTTTAGCACGTAACTTTCGAACCAACTCAGAAACCGACTGTTGGGCCTGCGCTACTGCCATACCATAGCCAGGAATAATAACAACGCTATCAGCCTCATTCAAAGCACTAGCAACTCCATCGGCTTCGATGGCTACTTGCTCACCTTCGACTTCCATCTGCGGACCTGTTGTGCCTCCAAAGCCACCCAAAATAACAGAAACAAAGTTCCTATTCATAGCCTTACACATAATATAGCTTAGGATTGCGCCAGACGAGCCGACTAGTGCACCTACAACAATTAAAAGATCATTGCCCAAAGTAAACCCAATCGCAGCAGCAGCCCAGCCAGAATATGAGTTGAGCATGGAAACAACGACTGGCATATCCGCACCACCAATTCCCATAATCAAATGCCAACCGATAAAGAATGCAATGATCATGACGGCGACCATAGTCCAAACTCCCGCCCCACCAGTATACCAAACACCAAGTCCAATGGCGGCAATCAAAGCCAATGCATTCAACACATGCCCCCCCGGTAATTTGAAAGGCGTACCACTCAAACGCCCTGCCAATTTACCAAAGGCCACAATAGAACCAGTGAATGTGACGGCACCAATGAAAATACCCAAGAATACCTCAATCCTCAAAATAGTGATCTCAACAGCATCTTTCGATGCTAATTTCTTACCGAAGCCAGTTAACTCGCTCAGGTCGGAATTTGACGCTAGCAATCGACTTACTGTCCCCAGTTCAAATTCAGCATTGAGACCAATGAACACAGCAGCCAACCCGACAAAGCTGTGTAAAGCTGCAACTAATTGGGGCATTTCTGTCATTTCAACACGTTTAGCAACAATCAGCCCTAAGACAGCGCCAATCGTGATAGTAATTACGATAATGATGTAATTACCGACACCAGGTCCAAAAACCGTTGCAAACATAGCCAAAGCCATACCTACGATCCCATACCAGACGGCCCTTTTAGCACTTTCCTGATTGGAAAGGCCGCCCAAAGACAAAATGAACAAAACTGCAGCCGCAATATAAGCAGCAGATGTAATACCATTAGAAAGCATGATCTGATCCCCGCCTTAAGATTTCTGGAACATGGCTAGCATACGGCGTGTAACCATAAACCCACCAACGATGTTGATTGTTGCAATTAGCACCGAAACTCCTGCTAAAAACCAAACAATAAAACTCCCAGATCCAATCTGGAGCAAAGCCCCTACAACCACTATTCCGGAGATCGCATTGGTTACAGCCATTAAAGGTGTATGCAACGCATGGGCCACCCCCCAAATGACTTGAAATCCAATGAAACAAGCCAAAGCGAAGACAATGAAATGCTGCATAAAACTTGCTGGCGCATAAGCTCCCAGTAGTAATATTAGAGCACCACCCACAATCAACAGGCTATATTGTTGCCTTGTTGCTTTTCGGAATGACGCTTCTTCTTCCGCCTTTAATTCCTCAGTTGATTTAACAACTGCAGACTGTTGAGGCTTTGATGCTATCGCTTGGATCTTCGGTGGTGGTGGAGGGAATGTTATCTGCCCCTTGTGCGTAATTGTGGCCCCGCGGATAACATCATCTTCCATATCATGAACGATGGTTCCATCTTTCTCTGGGGTGAGATCCGCCACCATATGACGAATGTTGTTTGCATATAAAGTACTAGCTTGCGCAGCCATTCGGCTAGGAAAGTCAGTGTAACCAATAATAATCACACCATTTGCAGTCACAATTCGTTCATCCATTTGGGTCAGCTTACAGTTACCGCCCTTTTCCGCGGCTAAATCAATGATGACAGAGCCAGGTTTCATGCTGGCAACCATGTCGGGAGTCCATAACTCCGGCGCTTCACGGTTCGGGATCAAAGCAGTCGTAATAACGATATCTATATCCGGAGCGATTTCGCGAAATTTAGCTAACTGGGCTGCTGCAAATTCAGGCGACGACACAGGCGCATACCCCCCTGTCGCAGCGCCATCTGCTTGGTCTTCATCAAAATCAAGAAAGACAAATTCCGCACCCATCGATTCAACTTGTTCTGCCACCTCAGGACGAACATCAAAGGAGTAGGTAATTGCACCCAAAGACGTCGAAGTACCAATCGCTGCGAGTCCAGCAACACCAGCACCGACTACAAGCACCTTAGCAGGAGGAACTTTTCCCGCTGCTGTAACCTGGCCAGTAAAAAAACGACCAAAATTACTACCAGCTTCAATCACAGCCCGATAGCCTGCTATATTAGCCATGGATGAAAGAGCATCCATCTTTTGTGCTCTACTAATT
>JAPKEA010000608.1 GCA_028822275.1 Planktomarina sp.
GCGTAGTCCTAAAATACCAAAGGAATATCATGACCAAAAAACCTTTTGATCCCGCTACAGATGGAGCTCAAGCTGACTTTTCAAAAAAAATGTCATATGGAGACTATCTTCACATCGATACAATTCTTGATCAACAGCACTGCTTAAGCGAGGCCCATGACGAGATGTTGTTTATTATTCAGCATCAAACATCAGAGCTATGGATGAAACAAGTTTTGCATGAAATGAAAGCAGCACGTCGCGCCCTGGAGCTGGAAGACCTTCCAAATACGATGAAAATGCTTTCGCGCGTGAGTCGGATACTTGAACAATTAAACAACCAATGGGACGTACTACGAACCATGACACCAGCCGATTACACCCAATTTAGGGATACATTAGGCATGTCTTCTGGGTTTCAGTCATATCAGTACCGGATGATCGAATATATTTTTGGGAATAGGAACACCAATATGCTCAAATCTCATGAGCACACTCCAGACGCGTACAACAAGCTGAAAGAAGAGCTCGCCCGAACAAGTTTTTATGATGAAGTTATTGGGCTACTTTTCAAAGTACTGGATGGCAACAGTATTGCAACTCCGCGTTCACAATTAGACGTACCGCATGAGCCTAACTCAGAGATAATGGCCCGCTGGAAGATCGTTTATGAAAATATTGGAGAATACTGGAGCCTTTATGAGTTAGCTGAAAAATTAGTTGACATTGAGGACTATTTTCGACGTTGGCGGTTCAATCACGTCACCACAGTAGAGCGTGTAATTGGCTTTAAACGCGGTACAGGCGGTACTTCTGGAGTTCAATATTTAAGACGTATGCTTGAAGTCGAACTGTTTCCAGAACTTTGGCATTTGCGGGGTGAACTTTAAAAGTATCTTTCAATGCTGAGTGGAAATCATCGCCACATGCCACATTTAAATTTACGTTTTTAATGAGTAATCTTAGTTGGTGGATCAAAGAAAGATTACTAGTACCGGCATGCTATTGAGAGGTAATCCATGCATTCGGCAGCCATGGCATCGGCCTCTTCAATTTCGATCTCCGTCATCTGTTTTTTGATATTATGCAGCCATTTTCTGGCATTTTCATATCCATGTAAATTGGCAACTTGGTACCACATATAAGCATGCAAGTTACTTTGAGTAACTCCTCTACCAGTTCGGTACATAAACCCCAAGTTGGACTGAGCCCTAGCATGCCCCTGTTTTGCGGCTGCAAGATACCAAGTTACAGCTTCAAAACTGTCTAAAGATACACCAGTTCCTTGTCGGGACATCACTCCCAATTTGTACTGAGCATTCGAATTTCCCTCTTCAGCCAACGGAACCCATTCGGCTAAACTGGTGGCATAATCACCTAAATTATAGGCGATTAAACCTTTCTCAAAATCTTGCGCTACAGCTGGAAGGTTTGATAAAGAATGAAAGGCTATTACTATCCAAAAAAATCTCACATGAATTGCCTCCAAATTCTAAGTCGCACCATAACTTAACTCAGTCGGTCCTAAAAGGATCAATTTTGGTGGAATTAATGTCCGCCAACTATCGACGCCCTAAGTTATGAACCAAACGGGTAATTGATTACCAACGGCGTCGTTACTGAAGGCGGAATAAACAACTCGATCAACAAAATGAACCCAAGTGTAACTTTATTTTAATCTGTTATAGACTCTCTTCTTTCTGCAGACCATGGAATTGATAGTCAGTTAGCTTATATTCCTACTCTAGGGATTATATCAACTCATCCTAACCTGGCTAAAATTTATCAGAAACACA
>JAPKEA010000609.1 GCA_028822275.1 Planktomarina sp.
GGCAGATGCTGCCGCAGGCTCTACCGAATTTGATCTAATGGTAACAGCTACTTACGATATTGGACGCTATGCGCCATTTATGGCGCCAATAGACGAAATTATTGATGATAAAATTTATAACGTATTTCCACCAAACGTTATGGCAACACAGTCATTTAATGGAAAAGTTTACGGCATACCAAACGATTTGAGCCTACACTTTCTCTATTATCGTCAAGATTATATAAACCAGCTTTTAACTGATCCAGACTGGATCGCAAAGTATGAAAAAATTTCGGTGGAAAATTTAGGTAAAAAAATGTCACCCAAGCATCCTGATGATTGGTCTTGGGATGATTATATTGCGACGGCACTATTTTTCACTAAGTCTATAAATTCGGACAGCCCAACTCGATTTGGTACTGTTTTGCAGATGAAGAATCTGTTGTTTAATATGATGATTTGGCACTCGACTGTTGCTAGTTATGGTGGAGATTGGCGTGATTCAAATGGTAATGTGACGATTGATTCAGATGCTTTCCGTAAGGGTTTATCAATTTTCAAAACCATTGTAGATAACAAAGCCACACCTGGATCATCGACAACATATGAATATGGTGACGCTAATGCAGCGTTCGGGTCCGGCCAGGTAGCGTTTATGCTTCAGTGGAATGCCGCTGTCCCCGAACTAAACGATCCGGAGCAGAACGCGGTAGTTGCAGGTAAATTTGGTCTAGCTCGCCAGCCCGAAGGGCCAGAAGGTCGCAAAACACATTTTCACAGTCTGGGTCTTGGACTTAGCGCGGCTTCTGAGAATAAAGAGGATGCCTTAAAATTCTTACGGTGGCTCGGTACGAGTGTTGAGGCGAACACGATGTACGCTGACTTAGGTGGTTCTCCACCGGTTGTTGACGCAATCATGGACGTAGTTGCAGAAAAACGACCCGACATGCCGCTGATGGGTGAACACGCAGGTAAATACGGGTTTGTTATGGATGGAGGCGCAAGTGAGCATGCTCTTGGCATTTATACGATCATGGCTGAGCATTTCACGGGCTATTGGGCTGGTGAGGAATCTGAAGACGAGGCAATAGCCAAAGTTCAGCAAGCCGTGGAAGAAGCTTTTGGTAAATAGACTTTGCGGCTGGACGAAAGATCTATTCGTCTGGCCGCATTTCGAGGCTGCTAAGTGTAGGAAATTGAGGGCAAGACTTTGAAATCAAAACACATATTAAATAATATTGAGCGGCGTTACGGAGCTATGCTACTCTCTATGTTGTGTATTTTCTTAGCCATTATGCTCGGGTTTCCAGCACTAGTGAATATTTTCTACTCGGTTAGCGACGTCACGTTTACAGACATTCGAAGCCCTCAAATCATTGGTTTTGAAAACTTTCGCACGCAGTTACTTTCTACTGACATGTGGGAAGCTATGGGGTTCTCGCTAAAATTTGGTGTCATTGCTTCATTTTTAGAAGTCGTAATAGCACTAATTCTTGTATTCATTTTACACCCAATTCTGGCGAAGCATCCTTTTCTTACAGCTTTTCTTATGCTCCCAATGATGATTTCGCCGGCATTGCTTGGCGTAATGTTTCGTCTTGTGTTGAACGAATTTATTGGCATTATTCCACAATACCTCGAATTTTTTGGTATCTATGTTAATTTTCTAGGCCCAGAATTTATTTACCCTACTGTTGTAACAATTGAAGTCCTACAGTGGACACCATTTGCCTTTCTCATTCTGCTTGCGGCGCGGCAATCCATTTCGCCAGACCAAGAGGAGGCAGCTCTT
>JAPKEA010000610.1 GCA_028822275.1 Planktomarina sp.
AATGCTCAATACCAGCTATTGCTGGTAGCTCCATTTGTATCATCTCTTAATAAAAAATAATTGCGTGACGTACTTTTAAATTAAGTTGAATATTATTTATAGCAAACTTAAACTTTTACAGTTCAATAAACCATGTGGTTTATTGAACTGTAAAAAGGTCACACTAACTAAATCGTATTAGTAATGAGTAAAAAGGGTCGTTAGTCATGAGTTCAGAAAAAAATGAGGAAATGTGGCGCAGAAATTTATCACCTCTTGCTTACAAAGTGACGCGCGAGCACGCTACAGAGCCGGCATTTAGCTACAGTGAGACACATACTAGTAACGGACAATACACTTGCGTATGTTGCGGCTCCCTACTATTTGAAAACGCAGATAAATTTGAAAGTGGTAGTGGCTGGCCATCGTTTACTAAGCCTGCTTCTGGCGCAAAAATTGGGGAAACAACCGATAGCAGTTACAATATGAGGAGAACAGAAGTTCATTGCTCTAATTGTGAAGCGCACTTAGGCCATCTATTCCCTGATGGTCCTGGGCCTAATGGCCTACGTTACTGCGTAAACGGGGTAGCCCTAACATTTGAGGTTAAAAATAAATAATTACACGCCCGATAGCATATCTTCCGCTGACACTCGCCCAAAGTTGCCCATCAGCTGCCGAATAAGTGAAATTTCTCCGGCCCCCCCCTCCGTCACGCGCCGTGAAAGAACTATCACTTTGGCGTCTTTTAGGCCGTAGCGACTAATATTTTTAACAAGGTTGTTCGTTGTGAAACTTACTACGACGACCTCACGTTCAGTAGGTGCAGGTGCTTTCGTCCCAAAGTAACGCCACCTTGATGATATGTAATAGAAGCCGTCTATGGTTTTAACGCCGCTTGTCGTTGGTGCCCCCAGGGTTTTTTCAACAGAAGCGCGTGTATCAACGCCAATAACAATTTTGGCTAGGTCCGCATCCAATGGTGTAAATCCATGATTGCGATAAACGGCGCTGCATGAAACCATGACACCCATCGAAAAACAAAGAATCGTGGCTTTTAATAAATTTATCATTAATGGTCCTGCTGCCCTATGAATCATTTTCGCGATTTTGAAATAAGCTAATGGAGCAGTGCCACTATTTCAAGAAAGGAGCAATAATGCGGCAAACTTATTCAGAACCCATTTTAGAGCTACGTCATTTAGTTCATAATCGTGGAGTTGATTTTGACTTGATTTTTTTACCAATTCAAATTGCTGACGTTATTACGCAACTAGATTTAATAACACTTAAGAAACCAAAGTTCTCTGGATGTATTTTGCCACTTGGACAAGGGGATTGGATCCTAACTGCTGAATTAGGGGCAACAGTTGAGCAGCCATGCTCAGTTACCTTAGAACCTGTCCGAGCACGCATTCAAACGAATATGTCTAGAACCTTTCGTAAATCACCTATCGAATTAAATGATGGTGGGAGTGAATATGAAATGCCTGAGGATGATACAGAAGAACAGCTGGCTGAGAGAATCAATCTTTTTGAACTTTTTATTGAGGGTTTATCCCTCAAACTTGAAGATTATCCAAAAATAAATGGGATACAATCTACGAAAGTTGAATATGCTCCGCCGGGCGTTACGCCGTTGACAGATGATAGCGCTAAGCCATTTGCAGTATTAGCTGAGTTTAAAGAAAAGTTAAAGAGTTAAACTATTTAATTGATTTTTACTGTAGTTTTTTCTTCTATCTTATGAAATATAAAGCTTAAAGTTTGTTTGGGGCTGAACTGCGG
>JAPKEA010000611.1 GCA_028822275.1 Planktomarina sp.
CGCCACCGAACAAGAGCTCAACAAACAGCGATTTGAATTCATTGATTCCGTTCGTAAGAGCATTGATCAAGAAAATTAATCCTCTAAACCCAATAAATAGTGCGGAACAATAAAACGGTGTTGTCCTTTTACTTTGCTCACAATGGCTTGCACACCCATGTGCTGTTTCCAGCGCAGAAAGTAAAGGCTGGTGTACCCGCGCTACATGACTATTTTGCCCAATGCTACTTGGTTAAAAATAGGCTGGGGCGACTACCATTGATTAAGCGCTGGGCTTAGATAATTATTAGTCACTTATGACTACAGCACAGTCAAAAAACTCGCGCAACACAACACTTACAGCCATTAATTTGTCATAACTGTGCGGCCTTGCCGCCACTATGCATTGGCGCTGAATATTTCAAACAGTAACACGATCAGGGTATAAGACTTAATTTATGCCTAACGGTATTCTTTAGTCTGACACTCAATTCTTTTAGAGCTATAGATATCATGAGCCACAACACCTTTTCCCCAAGTAAGCCACCATCATTTTTTGAGCAATTTGATACGTCATCGATTAATCAACAAGATAAGCAGCACTTTTTGCACCCGTATCAGGTCTTTGATACTTTTCACGAAGACGGAGCATTACCCATTGCTGCAGCCGAAGGTGCATTTATATATGACAGTGATGGTAAAAAGTATTTAGATGCCGTCGGTGGTCTTTGGTGCACCAATATAGGTATGGGTAGAGAAGAGATGGCCGATGCCATTGCCGAACAGGTGCGCAACATGGCCTATGCTAGTCCATTTGTCGATATGACTAATATCCCCGCTGCTCAACTATCAGCCAAATTAGCTGAGTTAGCTCCGGGAGACCTTAACCATGTTGCCCTATCATGCGGCGGATCCACTGCTATCGATACCGCTTTTCGTTTAATTCAATACTATCAAAATTGTCGCGGTATGCATCAAAAGAAACATATGATTTCCAGAGTGAACGCCTATCATGGAACCACCTATGCATCGATGTCTATTGGCGGTAAACCCGGTGATCACCCGCCTGAATTTGACTATATTCAAGATACTATTCACCATATTTCATGCCCCAACTTTTATCGCGCCGAGAAGGGTATCAGTGAAGCTGACTTTCTCACCGCCAAACTTGATGAGCTTGAGGAAAAAATACAACAAATTGGTGCTGATAATGTTGCCGCCTTTTTTGCGGAGCCGGTGTTCGGTGCAGGTGGGGTGATCGTGCCACCTGAGGGTTACCACCGTGGAACCTGGGAAATCTGCCAAAAATACGATGTGCTTTACGTCTCAGACGAGGTAGTTACCGCCTTTGGTCGCCTTGGACACTGGTTTGCCTCCAAAGAAGTTTTTGATTTCCAACCAGACATTATTTGCTCTGCAAAAGGGTTAACCTCCGGTTATCAACCACTAGGCGCTACTATTTACTCAAGTGTTATTCATGCAGTCATCAGCGAACCTGGACGCGGGCGCTGCTTTGCGCATGGGTATACCTACTCGGGGCATCCAGTAGCTTGTGCGGCTGCATTAAAAAATATAGAAATTATGGAACGTGAGCAACTACTTGAGTACGTACAAGAAATAGGACCCTACTTTCAGCAGCAATTAAAAACGTTGATTGATCTGCCCATTGTCGGCGATGTTAGAGGTCTTGGCTTGATGGCCTGTGTGGAATTTGTCAAAGATAAAGACACTAAAGCGCTGTTTCCGGAGGAACTAGATATTGGGAAATGGATATCAAATCAG
>JAPKEA010000163.1 GCA_028822275.1 Planktomarina sp.
CCTTAGTATGTCAGGTGACATGCAAAAAGTCACTTGTCGGTACTGCAGTTTCGATTGATTTTATAATTATAAAAACGGGGAAAATATGAAGGTAATAACATATAGAAAATCTATTTTGGCACTGGCAATTGCAACTTCACAGGTCGCTCTGATGGGTAACGCGGCGGCTGATGGGCTCTTAGAAGAAATTGTAGTGACCGCACAGAAGAGTGCGCAACCATTGGATGAAGTACCTATTGCTCTGACGGCATTTAGCGGTGACTTTATTAAACAGGCCAAACTTACCGATATTAAAAAGTTGATATCCCTTACGCCGGGTTTGGCTGGCTTATCTCCAGATAGCTTTCTCGATACTATTTCGGTGCGTGGTGTTTCCACCAATGCATTCGGTATTGGTGGCGATAGCTCAATCGGTATCTATAAAGATGGCGTTTACTTCGGTCGTAATGGCGCTGCGGTAACTAGTTTTTTTGATATTGAGCGAGTAGAGGTCTTGAAAGGTCCACAGGGACTTTTATTTGGTCGTAATGCTACCTCAGGTGCGATTAGCACGATCACACAAAAACCTAGCCTTGACGGAGTCAGTGGGTACGCTAATGCGGGTGTTGGTGAGCATGGTCGCCAACAAGCAGAATTTGCTTACAACCAACCTCTTAGTGACACTTGGGCGATGCGTATCGCAGGAGTTACTTCGGAAGAAGATGGTTTCGTTAAAAATCTTTATAACGGCGAAGATATTGGTGCTCATGATCGGGCAGCGCTCCGGATATCGGTCAGAAATGAAGCTGATTGGGGTGATGTGACAATCTCTGCTGAGCATGAAGATCGTAAGCAATATGGGTCTATTTATATTGCTAAGGATGCCATTGGGAACCTCATTACAGGGGATAACCGCGTTGCATACAGCGACTTTCCGGGCAAAGATGATGCCGAAGTTAGCAGTGTTAACGTGACAGCTAATATTGATCTCAATGATAAGCTGTCACTGACTTCGATTACGGGTTATGTCAAGCATGATTGGCTCTATCAAGAGGACTGGGATGGCTCGCCAATTGGTCTTGCAGGGTACGCTCAAGAGCAATCTGGGAAATACTATAGCCAGGAAGTGCGACTTAGTGTGGCTGCCAGTGAAGACTTGAATTGGTATGTTGGTGCGAGTGCTTATAAGGAAGATGTTTCTGCCATGCTAAGCAACCAAACCGGTGATACAGAGGCTTATTTTGGTCCATATTATGCACCTTACTTTAACGATATCACCGAAACAAATGACACCCATGGTGACTACAGTGGCTGGGCTGTCTACGGCGATATGACATATCAGCTAACGGAAAAAATGGACGTTAGTGTGGGAGCGCGTTATACCGTAGATAAAAAAGAAGCGGAGACCACTATCATGGGACAAGGGTTTGTATGGCCCGTCTATACGCCGGTTCCCGTTAAGGGAACAAAGGATTGGAAGGACCTGTCACCAAGAGTTACGTTGCGTTACTTTGCCAGCGACGATTTGATGGTATTTGGCTCTGTTTCGAGCGGTTATAAAGCGGGTGGTTTTGGTACTGATAATGTAACGGCTTCCTCTGATGGTGTTGCTCTGCCAAGTGCAGAGCTTGATCCTTTCGATCCGGAAACTATCCTCTCTTATGAGGTTGGCGCTAAAGGTGGCCTAGCGGGAGGGCGAATAAAATATGGAATTAGTGCTTACTCCTATCAATACGAGGATCTACAGACTGTTATTGTTGAGGTTGGTAAGGCGCTTGTTGAGAATATAGGCGAGGTTGACGGTACTGGTATCGAGCTTGATCTGCGAGCAGCGGTTAATGATAATTGGTCTCTATTTATGGGTGCCGCTTGGAGTGATACTGATGCCAGGGGCATTCCTCTGGAGGTATGTGCTGAACTCAGTGGTGCTAATTGCGCGGGTAACCGCCTTGGATTCAATCCAGAGTGGACCGTCTCCGGTGGTATCAATGGACTCTATTCTCTTGAGGGAGGCGATATTATTACCGCGCTAAGTTTTTCTTGGCAGGATGATTTCTTCAGCGAGCTGAGTAATTCTGATTTTGGAGCTATCGAAAGTGCTAGCTTTGTTAACCTGCGTACTAGTTGGAACAGTAAACAGAACTGGAGTTTAAGCTTATATGCCGAGAATATTTTAGACGAAGAGTCTTTTGCCGGAGGTGACGGAGGAGCCATTCCGTATAGTTTTGGTCCTGCGCGACCGCGTACTGCTGGTGTAGAGTTTGGCTTCACGTTCTAAAGTGAAAATAGTAAATAAGCTAATTTAGGGTATCCCTTTGAGGGGCGATTTATCGCTCCTTTTTTTATGAATAGTTAAAATAGCCTGTTTTCATGATTGAGTTTTGTCATGTATTTATCTGATGTATCGATATTTTTGAGAGGCATAATTAGGCAGCACTGACTATGACAACGACAGGTTCTACCCATGTCCAAGCAACCATCGAAGAGTTCATTGCCCTGGGCTTTCAGGCGCTTACGCAAGGCGACCTGAATGAGGCCCGTGGTTATTGTATGACGATTCTCAAACAGTACCCAAAAAATGAGCAAACACATTTTTTGGTTGGTCTGATTGCGCTAGCCAGTAACGATCGAGATAAAGCTACTCTGGCATTCCATACAGTTACAGGCCTCAACCCCGTCCATGTAGCAGCATGGGCACATCTTGCCAAATTACAGGCGCAAAGTGGGCATATTAATCTTGCCGACCATGCCCTTGCCAAAGCAGTAAAGCATGAAAATGGCGATATTCCGCAGGTACAGGATATCATTGGCTCATGCTTTTCAATGCTCGGAGAGCATAAAATAGCGAATGACTGGTTCAAAAAGGCCGCAGCTCAAGCCCCTGATAATGCTGCTATTAATGTGAATCTTGCTAATAGTCAGATGTATCTTGGCGATACGGCTGCGGCAAAACTACAGTTGTCTAAAGTGTTAGCCATTGCGCCTACCAATGGTCAGGCTCATTGGTTGCTGTCGGGACTGGTTAAAGCTAATAACACCGACCATTTAGAGCACATTAATAGTATTTTGAAGAACCGTTCTATACCAACCCAAGCCGAGGCTTTCTTATGTTATGGCGCGGGTAAAGAGTGCGAAGACTTGGCGCGCTGGGATCAAGCGTTTCACTATTTTGAACGCGGAGCTAAGGCGCGTAGGAAGCTTGTCAGTTTCGATAATACCCAAGAAGAAGAAACATTCAACGCACTAAAAAAAACTTATACGAAACAATGGTTGGCGACCAAATCTAAATACTATGATACAGAAGCCCCCGTCTTTATCATTGGCCAGCCTCGTACAGGCACTACGCTCGTTGAGCGTATTATCACATCGCATTCCCAAGTCCATTCGGCGGGTGAATTGCTCCAATTTGGTATTACAGTGCGCAGGCAAAGTAATTATAGTGGCAGTGAGCGATTTTCAGCATCGCTATTTGAAGCCGCCGCCAATCTTGATTGTGAAAAGCTGGGCGAAGCATATATGGCTAGTACAAAACAATTTAGAGGAAAAACCGCTCATTTCGTCGATAAACTTCCCTACAATTATCAGTTTTTACCACTTATCTTAGCGGCATTACCAAAGGCTAAAATTATTCATTTAGTGCGCGATCCCATGGATGTTTGCTTTTCTGGTTACAAACAATTATTTGCTGATGCCTATCCTCACTCCTATGATTTAGAAGAAATGGCGAGACATTTTGTACGCTACTACCGATTGATGGACATGTGGAGGAAGCGTTTCCCTGGCCGTTTTCTTGATGTGCGCTATGAAGAGGTAGCCGCTGATGTGGAGGCACAAAGTAGGCGTATGATCGATTACTTGCAGTTACCCTGGGAAGATGCCTGTGCCAATTTTCATCAACAGGAAACCGCGGTTACTACCGCAAGCGCGGTGCAAGTGAGACAGCCGGCACACACAAGGTCTGTTGGGCGGTGGCGGCGTTACGAAAAACAATTACAGCTAGTATGGGAGATTCTTGTTAAGGAAAATATAGTCGCTAATGAAAAGCGTTAGAGTCAACGCATAGGTGCCACTTTTCGCTATGTTAGGTTGATTGAATCATGAAACTTGGCTGTCATCGCGCCATTAACTGTGACGAAAGTTGCCAGCAGGGAGTCTCACTACACCTATCCCGTTGCCAAGTATATGAACCAAGCACAGTGTGAGGCTTTGGTTGGAAAGATAGTCAGTTAAGTTTAGAGCCTAAATTAAAATTTTGGAGTTAATATGAACAGTAACAAGACAATAGTTGCACAAGCTGCGAACCTGCAGCGTTTGCTTGAGAGTCAACGTGCGGCCCAGTTAAAGGACCCTTATCCTACCCTTGAGCTTCGTCAAGATCGTATCAACCGCATGATCGATATGCTAGTTCGTCATGAGCAGCGCCTGGTAGAGGCGGTGAAGGAAGATTTTGAAAATCGTTCTCATCTGATGACGCGTGTGTCTGATATCGTACCGACATTAGAGAACCTCAAATATGTTCGTAAACATATGAAGCGATGGATGAGGCCGGAGAAGCGCAAGAGTAAATTTCCCCTAGGATTATTGGGCGCTAAATCTAAGGTAGAATATATGCCGCTCGGCATCGTGGGCAATATCTCACCCTGGAATTTCCCGATAGCGCTCGCTCTTGGGCCGATAGCGGAAATTTTTGGCGCGGGCAATCGAGTCATGTTGAAACCTTCTGAGCTTAGCCCCCAAACATCTCAGGCGATGGCAGAGATCATTGCCGGCAGTTTCGATGAAACTGAATTCTCGGTGGTGTTGGGTGGTCCAGAGATGGCGGCAGAATTTTCTAAATTGAAATTTGATCATCTATTGTTTACCGGATCAACTAACGTCGCACGCCTGGTTGCTCAGTCCGCAGCACCGAATTTAGTGCCAATGACGTTAGAACTGGGAGGAAAGAATCCCGTGGTTATTTCCTCTACTACAGACATTAAGCTGGCTGCAGATAAAGTGATGTGGGCACAAACCTTTAATGGTGGCCAAATTTGTCTGTGTCCTGATACGGTGTTTGTACCTGAGTACTTGGTGGAAGAGTTCGTGGCGGCGTGCCAGGCGAGTGTAAAAAAAATGTATCCTGATATTGCCAATAATGAAACCTATACCCACATCATTACCCAGAGGCATGCTGACCGCCTCAGGGCGATGGTTGCCGAGGCCAAAAATACCGGTGCTCGGGTAGTCCCATTGTACGATAATGAAGGTAGTGGGCGTCGGGTATTACCGTCTTTGATTTTGAATGCCGATACGAACAGCCGGGTCATGCAAGAGGAAATTTTCGGAGCTCTTTTACCGATAGTTGGGTACACGGAGATGCAGGAAGTGGTCGACTATATCAACGAACGACCAAGACCTCTTGCCTTGTACTATTTTGGACGCAATAAGCAAGAGATAGAAAAGCTCACTTTTCAGACTACGTCTGGCGGCATGGTGGTGAATGATATGATGGCGCATATCATGCAGACAGACCTACCATTTGGTGGTGTGGGAGAAAGTGGTATGGGGACCTATCACGGCTTTGATGGCTTTAAAAACTTTAGTCATGCTAAAGCCGTTTATGTCCAGTCGAAGCTGGATCCTTTTAGGCTGATTCGCCCGCCTTATGGAAAGTTTTTTGATTCTGCTGTTAGTAAGCAGATAAAACCATAAAAATGATGTTCCTCAGTTGTACGGCACCACGTTGCCCCGAATCTGCCGAACCTAAATAATGGTAAAAAGGAAAAATGAAGTATCCTTTGAATGAGTACAAGGGAGTTTAAAAACGGAACCAGCATTAAGTACTGATATTCAGGTAATTCCTCTGTTTGGGCGTTACCTTACAGCCTGTTAATGCCTTTTTCCTCTAATCTTCACGTGATAGGGTATTGTATGTGTTTTAGACTTTCATTCGACAGTATATTCAAATAATTCCTCGGTGGAGTAGTCATGAGCAAAACCAATAGAGCCGGTGGCATTACACGCCGTGACTTCCTAAACGGCCTGTCTATGGGTGGTGCAGCCCTGATGTTGGGACCTAAAACCCTGTTGGCGCAAGCGTTCGTCCCCGCCAATGCATCCTTGGATATGGCCTATTATCCACCTATCCTCAACGGCATCCGAGGTAGCCACCAGGGGTCCTTTGAAACCGCTCATGCCCTGGCGTGGGGCGGGCAAAAACCCAAGC
>JAPKEA010000164.1 GCA_028822275.1 Planktomarina sp.
AGGACTTGATAGCGGGCAGTTAGCCCGGTATCAACCAATCCCTCTCTCTCCGCCAAAATATATAGATAAGCCACTGCTTATACAGGGGATTGTCTATTTTACAAAAATTTACCCATTAACCTACCCACTATAAGAGTGACGGTAGATTAGTGAGTCAAAACGAACAGAAGCAAAACCTCTAATCCCTACCAACCCGACCCACTTAGGGGGTCGGGCATACATAAAACGCACTCTGTCGAATATACTCAGTGGCTATCTCGTCACAACTGTTATAACCTATCGATAAAAGACTACTTTACAAATATCTAACAATAATCTCCGAAATGTGATGCGACTTGCCTATCAATTACTGAAAAAATCTGTCTTTTTATGGCTACTGGCTATGAGTGGGCAGAGCTTGGCTGCTGATACAGATAATGATGGGATAGATGACACATCGGACGCATGTGCCCAGCAAAGCGGAATTTATAGTATTGAGTCGGTCGCTTTTTAGTTTAACTTACTTTCTCTGAACTAGAGGAATTCTTGTTGTTATTCGTCTCCCCTTGTACGGGGTTAGATTTAGAGGCACCTATGGATCCAATACACACTGTTTTTTTGTCGATTCGATTATCCCTTGCTCGGGTTGTATCGCGAATTGTGCCTCCGCGTGACGTTGAAGATGTTGTCCAGGAAACCTATGTGCGGCTTTGCCAAGTGGGCGAGCCCGCTAAGATTCAAAATCCGAAATCATACTTGTTTAAAACGGCTCGTAACTTGGCGCTAGACGTAGTAAAAAGGGCGGAGAATCGGCTGATGGAATCCGCGTCTGAGAGCATGTTAGACGGCATCACGAACGCCTACGGCGATAAGGATGAGCCGTTTGAAAAAGTCGCTTCTAGTGAAGAGTTTGGGTATTTTTGCGAGGCCGTGCGAGCCTTGCCAAAACAAGCGCGAAGAGTATTCGTACTCAAAAAGGTTTACGGTTATTCGCAGCAGGAAATCTCGCGAGAACTTTCAATCGCTGAAAGCACTGTAGAAAAGCATGTTGCGCTAGCGATTCGGCGATGCTCACTATTCATGCAGCAACGCTACAATACAGAGGCTAAAACACATCGATTTCAAACATTGGCAAAACTGGTTATAAAGGAGGATGTAGAGTGAGTAATGTCAGCGACATCGGCAAACACAGTCAGTCGTTAGACGACAGGTCTCAAGAATCGAGTAAATGGGTTGCTAAAATGGATAGAGAACTATCCAAATCAGAAACTGACGCCCTCAAAATATGGCTTGCGGCCGATCCAAAGAACGAGTCAGAGTTACTTCAAATGGCAAAGTTATGGGATAAAATGGATGCATTAGCGCGTCTGTCAGAAGTGTTTCCGCATTTAAAGGAGGAGCATCGTTTTAGTGCGCCCGGCAGGCCCTTTCAGTGGGCAATTGCCGCTTCTTTTGTCTTCGCCTCTATCGTGGGTTTGTCTATTTTTGTAACCTCTGGCAGCGAAATGTTGACTCCAAACTCACGATTACTTGCCGATGTGGCGACCTATGAAACGGCCATTGGGGGCGTCTCCAAAATTAAATTAGCGGATGGTTCTCACATCACCCTAAATACCCAAAGCCGAGTGATTGTTAGTCACAGTGAGCGGCAACGCATCGTGCAACTCGTGCGTGGAGAGATGCACATTGATGTCGCGCACGATTCGACCAGACCGCTCAGTGTGATCGCCGCCGGGCGAGTGGTTCAGGCAATAGGGACTGCGTTTAGTGTAAAAATAGATGCATCTCAAACAGTTGAAGTGGTCGTTGATGACGGTCGAGTTCGGATTGGAGTGCATGAGCTAGATAGCGCTCATTTCGATTATCTTGAATCGATTGATAAACTTGACGATCAGTCGCTCGTTGTTGCGCAGGGAAAGCGTGTAGTGTTGGACGATGTCAGTCAGATATTGGAATTACTGAAACCTGAAGATATCGAAATACGACTGTCTTGGCGTAACGGCAATCTTATTTTCCGTGGTGAATCACTTGCCGCCGCAGTGGCGGAGGTGAGTCGTTATACCCCCGTCGAATTCGTTATCGAGGAGCCAGATCTCAAAGATTTACGGGTCGCGGGGTTGTTTAAGGCGGGTGATGTGTCTGGTTTTTTAGCGACTTTAGAAACCAACTTCAATATTGTATATAAGCGCTCTGATGACGCGACAATAATGCTCTTTGCAGAAAAGCCCACTCAATCGGAGGGTTTAAAGTAAAAAAACGATTATTTTTTAAATAAAAACAGGTATTTAAAAACAGATTTGGGGTTTTATTTTTCAAATTGGAATTAATTTTAATTTTTGACTGGCGGAACAATCAGCCGCAATCGTCTTCTTTACTAGCAATAGATATGTTTAGTAGGGACTGGATTCGCTTGTTTTCTGAAAAGCGTGCGAAAGTTCGAGGATTGATGTGTGTTCTGTGTTTATGGTCGAGTGTCATCGTCGCTGGGGCGACTGCCGGTGAGATGACAACACATGTTTTCGATATTCCATCTCAATCTGCTGATATTGCGTTGATCGAGTTTGCTGAGCAAGCCGGACGGACATTACTTTTTTCGTTTGATGAAACGCATTCGAAACAAACAAATCCGTTAAATGGGCAGTATGAAGTTATGGAAGCTCTCCGACTTCTGCTCGCCAATACGGGGCTGGCTATCTCGATCGCTAATGAGGGGCAGTTTAGTGTTGCTCAACACGTAGACATAAATGGGGATAAAGCTGTGAAAATATCGAAAACAAAAACTATGGGCGCCTTGCTGGCTTCTTTTTTCTTATCGCCAGGTGTTGTGGGGCAAAATACTGAGGAGGTGTCTAATTCAATGGGATCCTCAGGCCGCGCGCTTGAGGAAGTCATTATTACTGCGCAAAAAAAACAGCAGTCACTACTTGATGCCGCGATTGATGTCTCTGCGTTTTCGGCCGATGATTTGGGCAATTACGGAATAGACGATATCAGTGGGATCGCGCTAGCGGTGCCTGGACTCACCTTTCAGAACACCGGTATATGGGCTCAGATTTATTTGCGCGGTGTTGGTACACGCGTGTCGCAAGCTGGACTGGATACCGGCGTGGCGATGTATGTAGATGATCGGTATGTAGGACGACAGTCTGCTTTAATGTTTGATATGGCGGATGTCGAGCGGGTTGAGGTCTTAAAAGGACCTCAAGGCGTTCTGTTTGGTCGCAATGCGACCGGTGGTGCGGTACGAGTGATCAGTAAGAAGGTATCCGATGAGCTTGAGGGGAGTTTCTCTTTAGGGTTTGGAGATTATGGCTATCAACAGAGTCGGGGCGTTGTGAATGTGCCTATTAGTGATAATTTTGGTATTAGAGCATCGGTTCAGACACGCGAGCGCGACGGTTTCAAAAAAAATATCGTTCCAGGGGGGCGAGATTATGACGACCTTGACTCTTTGGTTGCCCGCATCAAGACAAAATGGGATGTTAGCGACACTACATCAATAGAGCTAGCACACATGTATGCGTATTCCAAAGATCTGAGTAATTCGGGAGCAGTGAGTGCCGATACAGGTAACAGTCGGGGTCTTTCTCTTGGCGGTATCACCACCACTAGAAGGGACGAGATTGCGAGTTCGCCGACGGGACCGATGGTGACGGGCGAGCCAAAAAATTATATGAACAGCACGTCATTGCGACTTGATCAGGCGTTTGATGCCTTTGACGTAGCCGCTTATATAAATCGATCAGCGAATAACGACCAAAAATTTGGTGATTACGATGCAACGTCTGTGGATGATATCGAAGTTGCTGCGCAAAAAAATATCTCGGATGAATTGGGCGGCGGCATTGAAGTCACCTCCAATAGTGGTGGACCTCTAAGCTGGATTGCGGGCGTCAACTATTTTGAGATGGAAGTGGATTATGACTATGATCTTCGCTTGGGAACAATACCGGGGCGTGCAAATTCAACCGGGCATCAAACGTATAACCTTGACACTTATGGCTTATTTGCATCGGTAGATTATGAGTTAAATGAGCAGTGGGTTTTAAACGTTGGCGGGCGATACACGCACGAAGAAAAAGAAGTGTATGTGCGCGCATCTTCTGCCGCTTTTGCGGGATATGAACGTACCACGCTGGCTGCTCGACTCTTGCCGAACCGTGCTTCTGAGGAATGGAACGAATTCACTCCTCGAGTCACTTTGACATACAACATGGAAAACGGTATTGCTTACGCCACATACGCATCGGGATTCAAAAGCGGAGGCTTTAATTTCCCCAACAGGATAGGCGGCAAGCCCCTTGACCCTGAGACACTTGACATGATTGAGTTAGGGTACAAGGCCGAGCTATCTGATGTATTGAGGTTAACGACGGCATTTTTTGTTTACGACTACAAGGGTCTGCAAGTGACGAGGGCTGCCAGTGGCGGTGGCACCGTAACGACTGAGAACGCAACAGATAGTGATGTTATGGGGATTGATTTAGACATCACCTGGGCCGCGTCAGACAATCTAGTGCTGCGATTGGCGGGCGAATGGCTCGACACTGAGTATACGGACTATCCGACAGCTGCTAGGGTGGCAAATACTATTCTTACTGGAAACCCAGATGCGATAGGGTATGGGTATGATTACTTTAATGCCAAGGGCTCACAGTTGCTTAGAGCACCTGATTTGTCACTTTTCTTAACGGCGCAATATGATTCCGGCCCACTATCGGTCAACGTTAGCTACTCATGGAAAGATGACTACCTATTTGACTTTGTCCGTCACCCAACATCAGAATCGTTAAGACAAAAAGCCACGGGAGTCCTTAACGGCCGGGCTACCTACCAACTGAATAGTGGTCTGAGTGTCGGTGTTTGGGGTAAAAATCTTACCGATGAAGCCTATTTAAATGACTCAGTGATTGGCGGCACCAATCAACGCATCAATTATGCGCACCCTAGAACTTACGGTGTGGACATAGAATACGATTTTTAGTCGTATTCTAATCGCCCTAGGGTGGCGCTACGTTTGACGTCTCGAGGGTAGAGTATGTCTCGAGTGATACATCAAATTAGCGCTCTGAAGGAGACGGTGGACATCAAGGTGCACCTCCAACGGCTCTTCATTAAAATGGAGAGACTCAGCGCCTACTGTAAGATGACGGAGTCTGCGTGACAAATATGCTAACAAAACCTGACCGAATGGTGGGCCTAAAAACGAAAGAGCAGGCGCGTTATTTTAAAGTATGTAGGCAAGTCTTATCGACATGTTTTCCTTGGGCGTTATGGGGTAGTGCGAAGAGGTTGGAGGTGACTTATATGGAAGCTGAAAACGCTGGCCGTCAAACGACGGTTCGACTTGCCACATTGCTGTGTGTTTATTCCTTTTCAGGGTTAATAGCGGGCGAAGACTACTCCCCAAACCTCGATGCATATCCTGACAGAGTTTATTGGGGGGATACGCACCAGCACACTCGAAACTCTGCTGACGCTTACACCTATGGTAACAATCTATCGCCGGATGACGCGTTCCGCTACGCGCAGGGCGCTGAAATAACTGCGCAAAATGGTATGCGAGCGAAAATAAAAAAGCCGCTTGATTTTCTGGTAGTTGCCGACCATGCCGAGTATTTGGGCGGTTTTTACGCGTTCGGAACGGGCGATCCCAGAGTGCTCGAAACAGCCATCGGGAAAAAATGGTCAGCGTGGAAAAAGGCGGGCGAGGAGGACAAGATATACCCTTCTTTTACCCGCAGTTATCTAGAGCCAATCAAGTATCCGGCGTTTCCTGAAAAGGTCAAAAAAACCATTTGGGAATCGGTAGCGCAGGTAGCTGATGAGCATTATGCACCGGGTATTTTTACGACGTTTTCTGGCTATGAGTGGACCTCTATTTTAGAGCGCAATAACCTTCACCGAGTTGTCATCTTCAAAGATAGTGCGGATAAAGTGGCTCAAATAGTCCCCTTCTCAGCGCAAGATGGATTGGATCCTAGGGGCCTGTGGAAGGCACTTGAGGCATATGAACTTAAAACCGGCGGCGAGGTTCTGGCAATTCCCCATAATTCAAATTTGTCGAATGGAATGATGTTTTCAGACAGAACCATCGATGCGCAACCAATTGGTCTTGATTATGCTCGTATGAGTTCACGGTGGGAGCCATTGGCAGAGGTGACACAGGTCAAGGGGGACTCAGAAACACACCCCTTAA
>JAPKEA010000165.1 GCA_028822275.1 Planktomarina sp.
CCATCGTGGGCGGATAGCTCTTCAACGGTCAGAAGCCGCTTAGTTTTGGCGACGCTGGCCCGCACTATTTCAAAATCAAAGGGTTTAATTGTATGAAAATAAAGCACTTCCACTGAAACTCCTTGTTCTGAGAGCCTGTCTGCAGCTATTAGTGCGTTGCGGAGTTGGCTTCCAATCACAGCAATGGTGGCATCGCTGCCTTCACGAACGCGGATACCGCGGCCAAACTGAATATCTTCATCTTTAAATTCCACACCATGCGCATTATCCGGAAGACGGAAGTAGTTAATTAAACCGTTGGTATAGATTTCCTTAAACAGCTTATTAAACTCAAGAGGGCTCCCTGGTAAAACCACAACACCGCGCTTTAAGTGTGAAATAAGTGACACATCGGTATAGCAATGATGACTACAGCCAAGCTGCGCGTAATCGAAAGCACCACCCACTGAAACAATATTGCCACTTAAATTTTGATACCCAAGGTCTAATTTTATTTGCTCATAGGCCCGCTCAGTAATAAAGGGAGCAATCGTATGAACCACAGGAATAAGACCCGTCTTATTTAGGCCCGCAGCCATATTAACGATAGTTGGCTCACAAATACCTATGTTATAGTAGCGCCCGGGACAAGCTTTGGCGTAAGGTTGCAGTATGCCATGGCTAATGTCGCCGACCATTACTACTAAACGCGGATCTTTAGGCCCAATTTCTAACATAGTGTCAGCAAATTCATGGCGTAGGTTCTTCATCCACTTAACTCCTGAGTAATCAACAACATTTCTTCGTCACTTGGTACGCGGTGATGCCATGGACCATGGCCTTCAGTAAAGCTGACGCCTTTTCCCTTAATCGTGCGAGCAATAACGACCTTTGGACTGCCATCACTAGAAAATTTAAGCTTTGCGAAGGTAGCTTGCATTTCTTCAGTAGAATGCCCGTCAATGACGTGGACCTCCCAGCCGAAGGCGCTCCATTTAGCCGGCATATCGTCATACGGCATCAACTGTGCTGCAGAACCATTCCAATCAACGATGGCGCAAAGATTTCCCAGACCTAAATTGGCAGCTACGTTTGCACTCTCCCAAATAGTGCCTTCATGACACTCACCGTCACCCAATAGGGCGAAGGTACGATTGTCACGCTGCTGAATACGCAGACCAAGAGCGGTACCAACTGCAGTGGGAAATCCATGCCCAAGCGAACCCGTACTCGCCTCAGCTCCTGGAACAATGGTCATGTCGGGATGGCCTCCAAGAATGCCTTGTGACGTACTGTAATCAGCAATGTGCTGATCAGTCAAAAATCCATATTTATGCAAAACTACATAAAGAGCGCCACAACCGTGACCCTTGCTTAAAATGAAATAATCTCTCTCTGCCCACTTAGGTTTTTTTGGATCAACGCGAAGCACTTTACCATATATATGCTCTATAAGATCAACAATAGAGTACGAACTTGGTATATGGCCTTCGCCTGATATTTTAACCATTTGGGCAATTTTTAGTCTAAGACTTTTATTTAATATCATACTTTTTTAAATCTCCACAGGGTAAAAAGATTTTCCTTGCCCACCATCAGCAAGTAGCGCTGAACCCGCGCAAAATGATGAATGTTCAGAACACAGAAAAGCGACAAGCTCACTTATCTCCTCAACGCGACCGAAGCGACGGATTGCCATCCGCTCGTTCAAGTATTTCTCTACATGATCAGGGCGCTCCTGCATTGCAGTGTCCCAGTAGCCGTCTTTCGTGAAAATAGCTCCTGGCATAATACTAGTCAAGATAACGTTGTCTGCACATACAAAACGGCCAAGGCTTCGAACGTAAGCATTAAGCGCTGCTTTAGCAGCGCAGTATGCAGGTGGGCCTTGATTTTCAAGCGCGGATATGGAAGAAATGTGGCAAATACGACCCCACTTTTTCTCACGCATCATGGGAATGAAGGCTCGATTGATTTCAATAGCAACCTCAACATTCAAACGCATTACCTGCTGCCATTCATCAACTGGCCCTAATGGGTCGGTAAACCCAAGATTGCCGCCAACATTATTAACAATAATGTCAGGTTCGATGCCCTGTTCACGAACATACTCCACCAACTGCGAGGGTCCATCAGCAGCTGCGATATCCAAGGGCAGGATGCGATGGCCTACAGTTGGCCCTCCAATAGAATCTATAAGCTGCTCCAGATCCCTTGCTGTCCGAGAAGTGGCTACAATACGGACACCTTCTTGAGAGAGGCTGCGGCAAATACCTTCACCCAGACCGCGCCCGGCACCTGTAACAAGCGCCCATTTACCTTTTATTTCTAAATCCATGTTTAACTATTACCTTTAATTTATTATCTTTAATTGTCGCGAAAATTGCTCGGGCAGGTGTCTAACTATAATCCCAAAATCCACCCAAAATGGCCACAACCTGGGTCTCAAAGATCCGGGTGTCGTACATGTGAGCGGCAGTCAGCAATCTTCTAACCAGTGAAAGACCTAGTTGTTGCGGCTTTTCTTAAAAAGGCCCTGTAAACCAGTCGCCTGGAACATCGTGGGGGTGTTTGCGCTGTTGCGCAAGGTGGGAAAATTCAACATCGCATGAAAGCATACAGCCGACCTTTTCTGCAATATGCTCGGCTCGTACGTGATAACCCTCAGTCAGTGCGGGGCTAGTCGCCTCCGGATAGTCTGGCATTGCTAACCGTTGCGGCGCACACTTAAGGGCGTCCCAACAATTCACTGTTACCCGCGCTACAATTTCACCCGATATCGATCCAGTAAGGTTTCCAGTATCAAGTACTAAAAGACGGCCAGTACGATTTACTGAAGCTTCAATGGCCTGCCAATCTAATGGCCGGACACAGCGCAGATCAATCAAGTCGCAATTAACTCCTTGTGCTGACAGATGATCTACTGCGTGTAGTGCTTCTATAGTCATATATGACATAGCTACAACTGTCACATCAACACCTGTACGCAGTAACGCAGATTTGCCCAGCGGAATTCTACAATCACCATCCGGCACTTCGCCGCGCAAATTATGCAACCAGCGATGCTCTAAAAATACAACCGGGTCAGGATCAAAGATGGCCGAGAGTAGTAGACCCTTTGCATCTTCTGCGGTTGCGGGCATCACCACCTTGAGCCCAGGCACATGCGCAAACCATGCTTGTAGATTTTGCGAATGTGTAGGCCCTTGGCCCCAGCCACGACCCAATATCATTCGCACAGTTAGGGGCACTCCTCGTTGATCGCCAAACATAAAACGCCATTTTGCAGCATTATTCACTAACTGGTCCATAGATAACAAAGCAAAATCTAGACGCTGGTGTGTTATAACTGGGCGCAACCCATAGAGCGATGCTCCAATCCCAATACCCGTCATAGCATTTTCTGATGTAGGCATATCAAACACCCGATCATCACCAAACTTTTCCTGCAAACCCATAGTTGTGCCAAATACACCTTTGGGATCGGGCACACCTAGTCCGTAGCAAATAACATCTGGATCAAGTGTCATGGCCTCAGTTAACGCTTCATTAATAGCCTTGGCAAAAGTCATAATAGCCATATGTTAACCACCTTCACTTTGAGGAGCAGAGCTAAAACTAGATTGCTCAGAGTACAAACCTGTATAAGCACTATCAGCCAACGGCATTGGAGATGCCTCTGCAAAGGAAAAGGCCTCTTCCACTTCCAGAGAAATATTATCATTCATTAGCTGCAATTCTGCAGTGGTAATAGCCAAGTTGTCGAGCATCACTTTCTCAAACCGCGCGATTGGCTCTTTTGCTTGCCACTCAAGAAACTCAGATTCAGAACGATAACCAATGTGGTTGTCATAGGACGGGCCACAATGCTCAAGCCAGCGATAGGTAGAAAACTCCACAAGCCTTGGCCCACCACCCACCCGAATTTCAGAAACTAATTCGGACACTTTGGCATGCACTGCAGCCACATCATTACCATCACCACTGTATGCAGGCATGCCAAGCCCTGAGACCATAGCCGCAATACTACGCCCCTCAGGTTGCCTAACGCTTAAAGGTGAATACACAGAGTAGAGATTGTTTTCACAAACAAACAGAACTGGCAGCTTTTTAACTACAGCAAAATTCACTGACTCGAAGAATGCGCCCGTCTCAACCACAGCATCCCCATGAAACACACAACTCACTTGATCACTTTTCTTCACCTTCATGCCATATGCTAGGCCTACCCCAACGGGAACTGTACCGCCAACGATGGCTGTACTCCCCATAAAGCCAACAGACTCGTCGATCAAATGCATTGAGCCGCCTTTTCCGTGCGAGCAACCAGTGGCCTTGCCATAAATTTCTGCAATCATTGCCTTCAGGTCACCACCTTTACCTAAATAGTGTGCATGAGCACGGTGCCCACTAACGGCCATATCTTTGTGATCTAATGCCAAGCCAACAACAGCTGCGACCGCCTCTTGCCCAACGGATAAATGCGTCGGGCAGCGCATTTTTCCTTCAGGATAACGACGTGCAATTTCTTCCTCTACAAAACGGATTCGCTTCATCTGAAATAAAACTTGTTTTGAAATATCAGGGGTCATGGCACAAACCAAAAGTAGTCTCCAGTATAACCAACCTCTTCAAAAAAAGATACCCAGTCATCAACACTCATGATTGTTTTGGCTGTTAGATTCCAGGCGAACATACGCTCCTTTTCATCGTCATTGCGATAAGCATCAACCGTTATGAACGACCCTTTGCGACTTACTCGTTCGATTTCACGCAATGCTTGGGCACAATCGTCACGGTCAAGGTTATGGATAGTGTTAATTGCTATCGCAACATCAAATGAATTATCAGCAAATGGCAGATCCCTTGCATCCGCGACCTGCACTTTTGATTTAATGTCATCCATGGCATGTGCGATGGCATAATCTGATACATCGACTCCACTAACTGTAATATCTGGAATTAACTCTACAAGGTCATGTAACATAAATCCTTTGGCACAACCTACATCTAACAAAGAACTTCTGCCTGTAAGTCCAAAATGTTTTTGTAATGTTGGTATAACGGGTTGCCAGAAACGCGGAAAGTATTTGAAACCACCATAGCCATATTGACGGTCACCATCAAAAAATTCTTTGCCAAACTGCCTAGCAACGCGGCGGACATCTTCAGTTTTTGTCGCACCTCGCTCCTCAACATTACGTTTAGTGCGGGGATAGTTTTCTAATAAATCTATTTCTTGTCCCATGACAGCTCCTAATCACCTCTTATGAATGTAGTTCAAAGGCTCATTTTTGAGGGTATCAAAATTGCGCTTCACCCAGTCAATACATTGATCTAAACCTTTATCCAGGCTGATATTATCTTGCCACTTCAGATCATTCCTTAGCTTAGTGCTGTCTAACTGGTATGCAGCATCCTTACCCAGACGGTCACCAACAATTTCGGCATGGTCTTCAAAATGGACCCCCAGTTTTCTACATAGCGTTTCAACAAGTTGACGAATAGAAACAACTTCATCGGTTGATATGTGATACGTGTCACCATCTTTGCCATTCAGCATAATTTTTAAAGTGGCATCGCTAACGTCATCCATATGGATAAATGAGCGCCGAGATTCTCCGCCGCCATGTAACTGCAGTTTTTCTCCAAGCAAAATATACAAGATAGTGCGAGAAATAATGCGATAGAGTTGCTGGCCAGGGCCATAAACATTGGCCGCACGTGTTGTTACCACAGGAAAGTCATAGGCAGCGTGAAATGTTTGAAGGCTCATGTCGCCGGCTGCCCGTGAAACGGCATATGGCGTACTTGGGTTGAAAGGAAAGCTTTCATCTACGAAACCAGAGCAACTGCCGTATACTTCAGGTGTAGATACATGCACATAACGTCTGAGGAAGTCGCACTTGCGCAGTTCATCGTGCAACTTTACTGTAGATACAGTATTAGTCATAAACCAATCAGCAGGATCAAGCCAGCTTTCTGCTACCATACTTTGCGCGGCAAAGTTGATTACATAGGGTGTCTCGTGCTTGCGAACCAACGCCATCAGCCCCGCCAGGTCCTGATTGAGATCATACTGGTGAAAACTAAATTTCCCAGGCCGAGGCTGCCAACTATAAGGTAGAAACGCCTCGTTGGGCTCAATTGAACGGCTACTTCCTATAACGTCATAACCCTGTTGTAAAAGAT
>JAPKEA010000612.1 GCA_028822275.1 Planktomarina sp.
TAAGAATAGAGATTGTGAACATTGTGGCAAAGGCGGTGTCTATGCTTATCAAACCATAAAGCTGGCGCGCAGAAATGGCGGTTGCAAATTAGACTGCCAACTCGCGCCAGATAATGCTGATTGCAGATACGTTGTATGATCATCGAGATTATCTCCCCAACGTGGTCGTATGGTGTCTGCTACTACGATCAAGGCAGACCTGAGGCTGACCATGCTCAAAACGCGCCGACTTGAGATTAAGAGGCCTTGCTCAGCTCTGTATTGAACCAAAAGGACGCCTGCCAGCGTCAGCGCAATTGCTGCGATTGCCTAATGCCGACTTTGAATAATCCATTTTTGCACTTGCTGGCATGTCAGAGCGAAAACATAAAATTTTATCGGATTATCTTTGAATTTTGGATGTCAGGCGTCGAGGTGAGCGGAACTGGCGACACCGCTTTGTTATGGTTTGATACCTCGAGATCATCGCGTGGCGTTTCACTCGCTGTTTTAATATTAGGCTTTGACACCTGTGCGTTTGTTGTGGGTTCTGAGCTCTGGGGCTTCGAAACAGAAGCGCTATACTTTGCATGCAGCGATTGGACTGTTCCACAACCATCCTGCATGCGATATTCCAATTTTCTGATACGCGTGTTTAACCTTGAATGACCACTGAGCAAAAAAAAACTAAAAGCGATCGGTAGTGCCAATCCCATCAGTATGAGAATGCAATAATAATGAATTCTAACAATGTAGGTTCCACTTGAAATAAAGATTCAAAACCAAGTCAAATACAGGCCAGCTAAAACTTCCAACCACACGTAACAGCAATTCAGAACATCACGCCACCGAATCAGAGCGTTTGAACGAGCAATGGAGCGTGAAAATACGCGAGGTGCGTGGTCGTTTAAACGGATGTGTTAAGTCTATGAGGTCGCCCACCCAGTTGTTTCGGGACGTATGGCGTTTTTTTTCAATAACGGCCGCTGTGGGAAAGTTGCACTGCGGCGTTAGGATTGTGAGCCAACACTCGCTGTGGACGTTGTGCTGTTTTATCCCGTATTGGCCACAGGCTCCGCTATATTTGAGGTCTACGCGCTTCCGGCCAATATAATCTGGCGCGCCAAGTATCGAAAGTGATGATGACTTAGAAAATCAGTCGTGATGTCAGGGTTCGGTTTAGGGAGGTCTGTCCAAAAGTCATTAACAGGCAATTGCCACAAATGCGGGAAGACACATCGGTTTTTGTACGACAGGCGACAGCAGATGGGTCGATCCTAGATGTGAAAGAATTCTATCTTTCACAAAAAACTGTCCCCAGGTCAGATAGATCAACATGATACCTCCAAACGTCTATGCAGCGCGCTGTTCTGCGGCCGAATGACGTGTCTTTATCTTTCTTTTACATAGGCAATTTGAAATCAGACAGGACAACTTTGTGGTCCGTATATTTGCGTTTTGCATATCCGCCAAAAGCTTATCAGTTTGTAGATTGCGTCCGGTGATCGCACCCTTGATATCCATTGCGATCCATTTGCCGGGTCAGACAGCGACATTCCATGAAGATTTTGGTGACACCCTCCGTCGGGTACAGTTAAACTTAGTTATTTTCAAATCTTGGAAAAGATTGGGTTTAATGTGGGCACAAAGATAGTAAGCTTGGCACTCTACAGGCTGACTTTATAAAGGGGAGAATGATGCAAATTCAAAATATCGCCTCTGAGGTATTTGAGGCTGTGCGTTTAGTGAAGCAGATTGAGCCTTTTTCAAAGCG